>NZ_KV823470.1:0-155058 GCF_001815965.1 Corynebacterium sp. HMSC22B11
CTGAAAATCAGACACACTTTTTGCTACTTAACCCACGAATCTGGCACGACTTGGCGCGGAGGAGAGGGCACCTCATCGCCGCTGCATGATCGGACGGGTGAACCGAAATTGCGTGATTTCCGCTTGGCCGAAACTCGCCTGGTGGGGCGACCTTGGCCAAAACTAGGTGGGGGTGTGGTGACACGGAAAATCAAGACCCTATAAACTTGGTCGATGTCCAACGCTGACTGGCGACACAGGCCGTCAGCAACCATGAATACACAGGAGAGTGCACTCGTGAAGAGCTCTGTTGAAAAGCTCAGCGCTACCCGCACCAAGATCACCGTCGAGGTACCCTTCGACGAGCTCAAGCCGGAGTTCGACAAGGCGTATGCCTCCCTGAGCCAGCAGGTCAGCATCCCCGGCTTCCGCAAGGGCAAGGTCCCGGCGAAGATCATCGAGACCCGTCTCGGCCGCGGCGTGGTCCTCGACCAGGTGATCAACGAAATGCTGCCGTCCCGCTACAGCCAGGCTGTCGAGGAGCACGACGTCAAGGCTCTCGGCCAGCCGGAGATCGACATCACCGAGCTGAAGGACGGCGAGTCCGTCACCTTCACCGCCGAGGTTGACGTCCGTCCGGAGATCGAGGTCCCAGACTTCTCCGACATCTCCGTTGAGGTCGACGCCATCAAGGCCGACGACGAGGCCGTTGAGGGCGAGCTGAAGAACCTGCAGGCTCGCTTCGGCACCCTGAAGTCCGTCGACCGCAAGGTCAAGAAGGGCGACTTCGTCTCCATCGACCTGTCCGCCACCGTTGACGGCGAGACCGTGGACGAGGCCACCACCGAGGGCCTGTCCCACGAGGTCGGCAACGACTCCCTCATCGAGGGCCTGGACGACGCCCTGGTCGGCATGAAGGCCGGCGAGGAGTCCACCTTCACCTCCAAGCTGGTTGCCGGCGAGCACGCCGACGAAGAGGCAGAGGTTACCGTCAAGGTTGATTCCGTCAAGGAGCGCGAGCTGCCGGAGCTGGACGACGACTTCGCACAGCTGGCATCCGAGTTCGACACCCTGGATGAGCTCAAGGACTCCCTGGCGACCCAGGTCGAGGAGCAGCTGAAGAACGGCCAGGCCGGCCAGATCCGCGATAAGGTCCTCGAGGCCGCGCTGGAAAAGGTCGAGGTACCGCTGCCGCAGTCCGTGGTTGACGAGCAGGTGCAGGGCCAGATCCAGCAGCTCATCAGCCAGTTCGGTGGTGACGAGAAGGTCTTCGAGCAGATGCTCGCAGCTCAGGACATCACTCGCGAGAAGTTCGAGGAAGATGCTCGCGAGGCCGCTGAGGGCTCCGTCCGCACCCAGCTGTTCCTGGACGCCCTGGCTGACGTCGAGCAGCCGGAGGTCTCGCAGGAGGAGCTGATGGATCACATCGGCTTCACCGCTGCCCAGTACGGCATGGACCCGAACCAGTTCATCATGCAGCTGCAGCAGGCCGGCCAGATCGGCAGCCTGTTCGCTGACGTCCGCCGCGGCAAGGCTCTGGCGATCAACATCTCCAAGAGCTCCGTGAAGGACTCCGAGGGCAACGAGATTGATCCAAAGCAGTTCTTCGGCACCGAGGAGGAGTCCGAGAAGGCCGAGGAGGCCAAGAAGGACGAGAAGCCGAAGAAGGCCGCTAAGAAGTCTTCCGCGAAGAAGACCACCAAGAAGGCTGCTAAGAAGTCCACGGCGAAGAAGACGACCAAGAAGTCGACCGCCAAGAAGTCCACGGCGAAGAAGACCACCAAGAAGTCGACCGCCAAGAAGACGACCAAGAAGGCCGCAGCGAAGAAGACCCCGAAGAAGGCTGCAGCCAAGAAGAGCGAGGATAAGTAAACCTCGCGCACGCTAGCCACCCGGCCTGCCTCGCCTGACTCGGTTCGGTGAGCGCCGGTGGCGTCGTGACACTAAAGCAACGGCTTTGACCGACCGCTTTGACCCAGCACCCCTGGAGGAATACTCCGGGGGTGCTGTGCGCTTAAAGCGAACAGGGGCTTTTCATCGGGCACGACCCGAGGGTTAGTCGCTACTGTGGAAGCCACAAAGAATAAACCAATGAACGAAAAGGGGCACAATGAGCAGTCTTTCGAGCAGCCTCATGTCCGCCGACACGGCTGGGATGAACCTCAACGACTCGGTCTTCGAGCGTCTGCTGCGCGAGCGCATCATCTTCCTGGGTAGCCAGGTCGACGACGAAATCGCGAACAAGCTCTGCGCTCAGATCCTGCTGCTGGCAGCCGAGGACCCGGAGAAGGACATCTCCCTGTACATCAACTCGCCAGGTGGCTCCGTCACCGCGGGTATGGCCATCTTCGACACCATGCAGTACGCGCCCTGCGACATCGCCACCTACGGCATGGGCCTGGCCGCGTCCATGGGCCAGTTCCTGCTCTCCGCGGGCACGAAGGGCAAGCGCTACGCTCTGCCGCACGCCCGCATCATGATGCACCAGCCTTCCGCCGGCGTGGGCGGCACCGCGGCCGACATCGCCATCCAGGCGGAGCAGTTTGCACACACCAAGCGTGAAATGGCGGAGCTGATCGCTGGCTTCACCGGCCAGACCGTCGAGCAGATTACGAAGGACTCCGACCGCGACCGCTGGTTCACCGCCGAGCAGGCCAAGGACTACGGCTTCGTCGACCACGTCATCAGCTCTGCGAAGGAGAAGTAAAGAATGAAGATGCCAGAATCGCGCTACATCCTGCCATCCTTCGTTGAGCACTCCAGCTACGGGGCGAAGGAATCCAACCCGTACAACAAGCTCTTCGAAGAGCGGATCATCTTCCTGGGCACCCAGGTGGACGACGCCGCGGCCAACGACATCATGGCCCAGCTGCTCGTCCTGGAGGGGCTCGACCCGGACCGCGACATCACGATGTACATCAACTCGCCTGGTGGTTCCTTCACCAGCCTGATGGCCATCTACGACACGATGCAGTACGTCCGCCCGGACGTGCAGACCGTCTGCCTCGGCCAGGCAGCCTCTGCCGCCGCCGTGCTGCTCGCCGCGGGTACCCCGGGCAAGCGCGCCGCGCTCCCGAACGCCCGCGTGCTGATCCACCAGCCGGCCTCCGGCGGCGTGCAGGGCCAGGTCTCCGACCTGGAGATCCAGGCCAACGAGATCGAGCGCATGCGCCAGCTGATGGAGACCACCCTGGCGCGCCACACCGGTAAGTCCGCGGAGCAGATCCGCATCGACACCGACCGCGACAAGATCCTGGACGCCGAGGCCGCTAAGGAATACGGCATCATCGACCAGGTCTTCGAGTACCGGAAGCTCTCCGCTCAGGAGTAGCGGTCGATAGTTTCCGTGGGGCGTGGCCTCACGGTTCCCGCTACCGGGGCTGGTGATCCCAGCCCCTCAAGCCCCGCAGTGTTGCTCAGTCAGCGCAGCGGGGTTTTTGGGTAGTGTTGGATACCCCGCCGTAGCACCACCAATTTCTCAGAAAGACTGGTTCTCACAGATGCAAGAAAGCGCAGAGCTGCTGAAGTGCTCGTTTTGCGGCAAGAGCCAAAAACAAGTCCGCAAACTCATCGCTGGCCCCGGGGTCTACATCTGCGATGAATGCATTGAACTCTGCAATGAGATCATCGAGGAAGAGCTGGTAGCCACCAGCGCGCAGGAGCCACAGGGCAAGCTGCCGACCCCGTCCGAGATTTCCGCTTTCCTGGACAAGTACGTCATTGGCCAGGATGAAGCGAAGCGCACCCTCGCGGTGGCTGTCTACAACCACTACAAGCGCATCCAGGTTGAAGAGGCCAACGCGCTGGCCCGCCGTAATGACGATGAGGTCGAGCTCTCTAAGTCCAATATCCTCATGCTGGGGCCCACCGGCTCCGGTAAGACGTACCTGGCGCAGTCCCTGGCGCGCATGTTGGACGTCCCCTTCGCCATCGCGGACGCGACCTCGCTGACCGAGGCCGGTTACGTGGGCGAGGACGTCGAGAACATCCTGCTGAAGCTGCTGCAGAGCGCCGACTTCGACGTCGAGAAGGCACAGCGCGGCATCATCTACATCGACGAGGTGGACAAGATCGGCCGGAAGTCCGAGAACCCGTCCATCACGCGCGACGTCTCCGGCGAGGGCGTGCAGCAGGCGTTGCTGAAGATCCTGGAGGGCACGGTCGCTGCCGTCCCACCTCAGGGCGGGCGTAAGCACCCGAACCAGGAGTTCATCCAGTTCGACACGAAGAACGTGCTCTTCATCGTCGCGGGTGCGTTCGCGGGCCTGGAGAAGGTCATCGAGGATCGCCGCGGCAAGAAGGGCCTGGGCTTCGGTGCGGAGGTCACCTCCAAGAACGACCAGGTCAAGGACCCCTTCCAGTATGTGGAGCCGGAGGACTTGGTGAAGTTCGGGCTGATCCCGGAGGTCATTGGCCGCCTGCCGGTGGTTACCCACGTCGGACACCTGGACGAGGACGCGCTGGTGCAGGTGCTCACTGAGCCGAAGAACGCCCTGGTGCGCCAGTACCAGCGGCTGTTTGAGATGGATAACGTGCAGCTGGCCTTCGAGGACGGCGCGCTGCGCGAGGTTGCCCGCCAGGCGCTCGCGCGGGAGACCGGCGCGCGCGGGTTGCGCTCCATCATGGAGCGGATCCTGCTGCCGATCATGTACTCCATCCCTGAGGAGGAGGACATTGCCGAGGTGTTGATCACCGAGGCTGCCGCGAAGGGTGAATCCGAGCCGACCCGCCTGACCCACGAGGAGGTCGCCGAGCGGGATAAGCGCTCCGCTTAGGTGGGGCGCAAGGGGCAAGGCGACGAGGGGAGCGCGGTCCACTAGGGGGCAGTGAACCGCGCCCCTCCCTGTGCACCGCGTGGGGCGGGAGGTCGGTTGGCGGAGGTTACTCCTGCCAGAACTCCTCAGAGTCGTAGAGGCTCGCGGCAACCGACTCGCCCACAATCTCGGAGGGGGAGGAGTGGGTATAGGAATTATCCTGTCTGGTCCGCATCGGCGTGGTGAGGAAGGCGACGACGGCGTCGCAGGCAAGTTCGGTGACACCGGACTCGTTGTGCGGCTCGCGGACGTCCATCCCGTAGAGCGCGTAGAACGTGTTGCGGTGCAGGGTGGCGAAACCGGATAGCCCCAGGATGAGGATGTAGACATCCTCTGCGGACACCCCGGTGCGGAAGGCGCCGAGGTCGTGGCCGCGCAGGAGGGCCCGGTCGATCTGGAGAATGACGGGGGACTGTTCCAGCACGTCGATGCGGTTCGGTACGTCCGCCCGGTTGTAGAGGTTCTCCGCGGCGATCAGGCGCATGGAGTCCGGATTGCGCTGCGCCCGGGCGAGCGTTTCGCGCACGAGGCGCCGCACTGCCTGCACCGGGGTGAGGCTGGCGATGTCGTCCTCGAACTTCTTCGGTTCAGCCGGCCAGAGGGTTGCCAGTGCGTAGCGCAGGGCCTCCTCGTAGAGGTCTTGGTTATTGCTCAGCAGGGCGTGCTTGGTGGGGAGGTTACCGGCGCGTTGGATCGCCACCAGCTGGGCCTTCGGGATATCCGTCCCGTATTCCACGGCGATCGGCAGGGCGCACTCCATCGCTCGGGCGTAGTCGACCGGGTCGAGGTCGTACCGGTGCGCCGAGTGAGGAAGATGGCGAGCTGAGTCGTCGGTCATTGTTCCTCTCCAGTCAAAACTTTCTCTCCTCATCGTAATGACTGTTCGCGGGTAGGCTGGGGTCGGAAAGATCAATTGGGGGATATCGCCCCCGGTTGGTGCCCCCGATCCTGATTAAAGGCGGTTTCACTCATGGTTGATAACACTTCGCAGAACACCTCCGATGCCTTGAACGTGGCGGTTACCGGCGCAGCGGGGCAGATCGCGTACTCCCTGCTGTTCCGTCTGGCAGCAGGCGAGATCTGCCCGGGGCGGAAGGTGAACCTCCGCCTCATCGAGATCGAGCCCGCCAAGCGCGCTGCGGAGGGCGTGACCATGGAGCTGAAGGATGCCGCGTTCCCGCTGCTCGGGGACGTCACCGTCCACACCGACGCCCGGGAGGGCTTCCAGGACGCCGACGTCGTCTTCCTGGTCGGTGCGAAGCCGCGCCAGAAGGGGCAGGAGCGCGCGGATCTGCTCGCTGCAAACGGTGCGATCTTCGGCCCGCAGGGTGAGGCGCTGGGTGAGGTCGCCCCGAACGCCCGCGTGCTGGTGGTCGGCAACCCGGCGAACACCAACGCCGCTATCCTCGCCGCCCACGCTAAGGGCATCGCGCCGAACCGTATTACCGCGATGATGCGCCTGGACCACAACCGCGCGCTGTCCCAGGCTGCCGACCGCCTGGACGTCCCGGTCTCCGAGCTCTCGGGCATGGTCGTGTGGGGCAACCACTCGGCATCCCAGTTCCCGGACGCTACCGCCCTGCGTGCGGGCGGCGAGCCGGTCTTCGAGAAGCTGGGCGCAGAGTGGGTCAGCGAGGAGTTCATCCCGCGCGTGGCCAAGCGAGGCGCTGAGATCATCGAGGTCCGTGGCCACTCCTCTGCAGCTTCCGCGGCGTCCGCTGCCATCGACCACATGCGGGATTGGCTGCTCGGCACCGAGGGCGATGAGTGGGTCTCCGTCGCGCTGCCTTCCGATGGCTCCTACGGTGTTCCGGAGGGGCTGGTCTTCGGCTTCCCGTGCCGCAGCGTGAACGGCGAGTGGGAGATCGTCCAGGGCTTGGATCTGGGGGAGGAGCAGAAGCAGCGCATCGCGCGCACCCAGCAGGAGCTGGAGGAGGAGCTGGCTGCGGTGCGCGAAGCCGGCTTCATCGACTAGCCCCACACCGCTGTTCCGGCTGGTGGCTCGGGTTAGCCGACGAGCTGCCAGCCGTGTCCGCCCCGTCTACTACACTGGGATGAGTTCAACAGAATTTGTCCCCGAGTAAGTGATCAGGGTGCGATGACCAGCAATACTCCTGCAACGTCCCAGGGTGTCCAGCGCGGCGAGGATCGTTCGCAGCTGCTGCCCAATCAGTGGAACCCATCCGATGTGGAATCGGAGCTCTACGAAGGCTGGGTTTCGGCCGGCTACTTCAAGGCCGACGCGAAGAGCGATAAGCCGCCGTTCTCCATCGTCCTGCCACCGCCGAACGTCACCGGGCGGCTGCACATGGGCCACGCGCTGGATCACACCCTGATCGACGCGATGTCCCGCCGCCGTCGCATGCAGGGCTACGAGGTCCTGTGGCTGCCGGGCTCCGACCACGCAGGCATCGCCACCCAGACTCGCGTGGAATCCGACCTGAAGAAGCGCGAGTCCAAGGATCGCTTCGATTACGGACGCGAGGAGTTCATCGAGCGCGTCTGGGAATGGAAGGATGAATACGGTGGCCTGATCCAGCAGCAGATGCGCGCCATCGGCGACTCCGTGGACTGGTCCCGCGAGCGCTTCACCCTGGACGAGGGGCTGTCCCGCGCCGTCCAGACGATCTTCAAGGCCCTGTTCGACCAGGGCATGATCTACCAGGCCAACCGGATGGTCAACTGGTCGCCGGTGCTGCAGACCGCTATCTCCGACATCGAGGTCAACTACGAGGACGTCGAGGGCGAGCTGGTCAGCCTCCGTTACGGTTCCCTCAACGACGACGAGCCCCACGTCATCGTCGCGACCACCCGTGTGGAAACGATGCTGGGTGACGTGGCTGTCGCGGTGCACCCGGAGGACGAGCGCTACGCCGACCTCGTCGGCACCACGCTGCCGCACCCGTTCCTGCCGGACCGCGAGATGGTCATCATCGCGGATGACTACGTGGACCCGGAGTTCGGCACCGGTGCGGTGAAGATCACCCCGGCGCACGATCCCAACGACTTCGCGATGGGGCAGCGCCACGACCTGCCGATGCCGGTGGTGCTCGACGAGACCGGCCACGTGTCCGGCACCGGTACGCAGTTCGACGGCATGGATCGCTTCGAGGCCCGCGAGAAGATCCGCCTGGCCCTCGAGGAGCAGGGCCGTGTTGTGGCCCGCAAGCACCCCTACGTGCACTCCGTTGGTCACTCCGAGCGCTCCGGCGAGCCGATCGAGCCGCGGCTGTCCCTGCAGTGGTGGGTGGACGTGAAGAAGCTGGCGAAGATGTCCGGCGACGCCGTCCGCGAGGGGGATACGACCATCTACCCGGCCTCCCAGGAGCCGCGCTGGTTCGACTGGGTGGACAACATGCACGATTGGACCATCTCCCGCCAGCTGTGGTGGGGCCACCGCATCCCGATCTGGTACGGGCCTAACGGCGAGGTCGTGTGCTGCGGCCCGGACGATGAGCCGCCGACGGGTGAGGGCTGGCGCCAGGACGAGGACGTGCTGGACACCTGGTTCAGCTCCGCCCTCTGGCCGTTCTCCACGATGGGCTGGCCGGAGAACACCCCGGACCTGCAGAAGTTCTACCCAACCTCCGTGCTGGTCACCGGTTACGACATTTTGTTCTTCTGGGTCGCCCGCATGATGATGTTCGCCACCTTCGCGGACACGCTCGAGGGCTCCCCGCTGCACGGCAAGGCCAATGGCGAGGACCCGGCTGCCCGCGATGGGCGCCCGCAGGTGCCGTTCAAGGACGTCTTCCTCCACGGTCTCGTTCGCGACGAGCACGGCCGCAAGATGTCCAAGTCCCTGGGCAACGGCATTGATCCGATGGACTGGGTGCGCGACTACGGCG
Source organism: Corynebacterium sp. HMSC22B11 (assembly GCF_001815965.1). Lineage (NCBI taxonomy): Bacteria > Bacillati > Actinomycetota > Actinomycetes > Mycobacteriales > Corynebacteriaceae > Corynebacterium > Corynebacterium sp. HMSC22B11. The sequence goes on from NZ_KV823470.1 coordinate 8,642, forward strand.
CTGACGCGCTGCGCTTCACCCTGGCTCGTGGTGCCAACCCTGGTGCGGACTTGCCGGTTGGTGAGCACTCCGCGCAGTCCTCCCGTAACTTCGCGACGAAGCTGTACAACGCCACCAAGTTCGCGCTCATGAACGGCGCGCAGATCGGCGAGCTGCCGCCGCGCGAGGAGCTGACCGACTCGGACCGCTGGATCCTCGACCGCCTCGAGGCCACCCGCGCCCTCGTCGACGATGCCCTGGAGCGCTACGAGTTCTCCCTGGCTAACGAGAACCTCTACAAGTTCGCCTGGGGCGAGTTCTGCGACTGGTACCTGGAGATCGCGAAGGTGCAGATCCCGCGCGATTGGGACTCCGCCACCGAGGAGGAATACGCCCGCGGCGTGAATACCCAGGTGGTGCTCGGCCGCGTCCTCGACGCGGTGCTGCGACTGCTGCACCCGGCGATGCCTTTCGTCACGGAGACGCTGTGGACCGCCCTAACCAAGGACGTCGAGGGATACCCGGAGTCCCTGGTCATCGCCGAGTGGCCGGACCAGTCCATGACCAACAACGGTGCCGAGCCGGACGAGCTGGCCGCCCGCCGCATGGCGGACCTGGAGAAGCTCGTCACCGAGCTGCGCCGCTTCCGCGCCGACCAGGGCGTCAAGCCAAAGCAGCGCGTCCCGGGGCGCCTGGACTTCGCCGCCGTGGACCTCGAGGAGGAAGAGGCAGCCATCCGCTCCCTGGCACGCCTCGAGGAGCCGGGAGATGACTGGGAGACCACCGCCTCCATTGAGCTGCGCCTCAGCCAGGCCACGATCACCGTGGAGCTGGACACCTCCGACGCGGTGGATATTGAGGCCGAGCGCAAGCGCCTGGAGAAGGATCTCGCCAACGCCCAGAAGGAGCTGGATAACGCGGCGAAGAAGCTCAGCAATGAGAACTTCCTGAACAAGGCGCCGGAGCACGTCGTGGCGGATATCAAGGAACGCCAGGTCGTGGCCCAGGAGGAGTTCGACCGCATCACCCGCCGTCTGGAGGGCCTGCCAAAGAAATGACCGATTCGACGGATCGTGACTTCAACACCACGTCGGCCGAGGATCGCGGCCACGGCGGGGCAGGGGATGCCGGTGCGGCCGAGCTGACCGGCCAGGAGGCAGCCGCTGCCGCGTCCGACGTCGGTGGCGTGCGCCTCGACGAGCACGGCCTAGCGCTGCCGATCGACGCGGCCGGCGCGAAGCCGGGCGAGGAGGACGGCCAGCTGAGCGGCGACGACGCCCTGCCGCCGCGGCCCATCACCGAGGAGAATCTGGCGGACCTCGCCGCGGTCGAGGCCGAGCTGAATCAGCGCTGGCCGGAGACGAAGATCGACCCCTCCCTGGAACGCATCGAGATGCTCATGGACCTCTTGGGCAACCCGGAGCGCTCCTTTGCCACCATCCAAGTCGCTGGCACTAACGGCAAGACCTCCGTGGTGCGGATGATCGAGTCCCTGCTGCGGGCGTTCCACCGCCGCACTGGTCGCACGACCTCCCCGCACCTGCAGCTGGTCACCGAGCGCATCGCCATCGACGGTGAGCCGATCCACCCGGAGGACTACATCCGCATGTGGCGGGAGATCCAGCCGATGGTGGAGATGGTGGACGCGAAGTCCACGGCCGAGGGTGGCCCGCAGATGAGCAAGTTCGAGGTGCTGGTCGCCCTCGCCTACAGCGCCTTCGCGGACGCCCCGGTGGACGTCGCCGTCATCGAAACCGGCATGGGTGGGACCTGGGATGCGACGAACGTCGTGAACTCCGATGTCTCGGTGATCACGCCCATCGGTATGGACCACACGGACTTCCTCGGCGACACCCTCACCGAGATCGCCGGTGAAAAGGCAGGCATCATCAAGCCCCGCTGGGACCGTGAGGATCTGCTCACGCCACCAGAGAACATCGCGATCATCTCGGAGCAGGAGCCCGAGGCGATGCGCGTGCTGCTAGAGCGGTCCGTCGAGGTCGACGCCGCGGTGGCTCGCGCAGGTGCTGAGTTCGGTGTCGTGGAATCCACCGTCGCGGTGGGTGGTCAGCGCCTGACGATCAAGGGCCTTGCCGGGACCTACGACGACATCTTCCTGCCGCTGTCCGGGGAGCACCAGGCCCGCAATGCCGCGACCGCCTTGGCCGCGGTGGAGGCCTTCTTCGGGGCGGGCGGGGACCGTCAGCTGGACGTCGACAAGGTGCGCGAGGGTTTCGCCACCGTGGCTTCCCCCGGTCGGCTGGAGCGCGTGCGCGCCACCCCGAGCGTGTTCATCGACGCCTCCCACAACCCACACGGCGCGGCCGCTTTGGCTAAGGCCGTGGACCGGGACTTCGATTTCCGCCGCCTCATCGGCGTGGTCGGGGTGCTGGGGGACAAGGATGCCCGTGGCATCCTCGCCGCGCTCGAGCCGGTCCTCGACGACGTCGTCGTCACGGAGGTGCAGTCCCCGCGCGCCCTGCCGGTGGATGTGCTCGCCGAGTACGCCCGGGATGCCTTCGGGGAGGAGCGGGTCCACGTCGCCGAACAGCTGCCGACCGCGGTGGAGACTGCGATCCAGTTGGCTGAGGACGATAGCGATGGCATGCTGGCCGGGGCCGGGGTGCTGATCACCGGCTCTGTGGTGACCGCAGGTGAGGCGCGAACGCTGTTCGCCAAGAAGCCCGAGTAAAACGCTCGAGTACACAGGAGGATTGGAAGCAGATGGCGCGCAAGCCGGCTGAAGAACTGGAGATGGGGCCACTCGGCCCAGGACACGCCCCAGCCAATGACCCGATGAAGGGCATCCGCGGGGTCATGGCGGGCACCCTGATCCTGGAGGGGATCGTCATGCTGCTGGGGCTGACCGTGGTCGGCCGCGTGGATTCGGGGCTGGGCCCGGTCTGGCTGCAGTTCGGCTACGTCCTGGCCGTGGCGGTGCTGATGTTCGCGGCGGCCTTCATGCAGAAGGCTGACTCTGCGGACAAGATCAACTGGGGCCTGCAGATCCTGGCCCTGATCGGGGTATTCGCCAACCTGGTGATCGGCGTGATGGCCCTGATCTTCATCGGCGTGTGGTGGTACATCTACCACCTGCGCAAGGTGGTCCAGGAGCGCATGAAGCGCGGCCTGCTGCCGAGCCAGCACGTCTAGCGAACCACGCCTCCTCTACAGCGCTAGCGAGCGAAAAGCCTCCCCACCAGCCCAACTTGAGGGCGGGTCGGGGAGGCTGAGGCTTTTAGGGCTTCTCGCGGTGCGGGGCTGCTAGCCCTCGAAGGGCACCTTCGCCAGCTCGCGGCGCAGGATCTTGCCGGTGGCGTTCTTTGGGATGGCATCAACGAACTCCACCGCGCGAACCTTCTTGTACGGCGTCACGCGGTCGGCGACCCAGCCCATGAGCTCCTGTGCCCCCAGCTCCGAGCCCTCACGCTTGACGACGAACGCGCGCGGGATCTCCAGGCCGTCGCGCTCCGCGCCGACGACGCCGACGTCTGCGATGTCTGGGTGGGAGAGCAGCAGGCTCTCCAATTCGGCCGGTGCGACTTGATAGCCCTTGTACTTAATGACTTCCTTGGCGCGGTCCACGATGCGCAGCCCGCCATCCTCACCGAAGTGGGCGATGTCGCCGGTACGCAGCCAACCGCCCTCGATGAGCGTTTCGGCGTTGGCCTCGTCGTTGTTCAGGTAGCCCCTCATGACCTGCGGGCCACGCACGAGAACTTCACCGGCCTCGCCCTCGGGAACATCTTCCAGGGTGTCGATATCAACGAGGCGGATTTCCGTGTCTGCCACCGGCTTACCGACGCTGGAATGATCGGCGTCGCCATGGAGGTTCAGGGCGACCAGCGGTGAGGCCTCCGTCATGCCCCATCCCTGCACGACCTTTGTGTCGAGGCGTTCTTCGACCGCGCGCATAATTGGAGCGTCGATCGGTGCTGCGGAGGAAACCATGAGCTTCGAAGCCGGAGCGCTCAATCATCTCCCGTACCTGCATCAAGTTGCTGGTGAGATTGCGGTGAGTCAGCTGCACGCCCTTCGGCAATCCGGTGGTGCCGGAAGAGAAGGGGACAGCGGCAACCGAGTCAGGGTCGATATCGACCTCTGGAGCGGGTTTCGGATTGCCCTGTAGGGAAGCCAGTTCCATGGAGAAAATCTGTGGGAGTTGCTCCATATTGGTCGGGCCGATGAACAACTTGGCTCCGGCAGCTTCTACGATGTGCTCCACGTCTGCCTGGTTCATGAGCATGCCGATCGGGTTGACGATGGCCCCGGCTCGCAGGATACCGAGCAGGCTGGCGGCGAAGTTAATGGAATTGGGTACCTGGAGGGTGACCACGTCGCCCTCGCCGATGCCTCGAGATGCCAGTTCAGTGTTGTGTGATCTATGTCTCATAAATAATAGTGTCTGTTATAAAAATTATTTCGCTATTTCCATTACGTCAGCGAAGAGACCAGAACACATGGGGGCAAAGGGGAAGCCCAAGGGGCGAGGGCTTTAAGAATTCGCTATCCTTAGGAACCATGACTGAACGCACTCTCATCCTCATTAAGCCGGACGGTGTCGCTAATGGCCACGTCGGCGAGATCATCTCCCGCATCGAGCGCAAGGGCCTGAAGCTCGTCGAGATGGATCTGCGCACCGCAGACCGCGCAACCGCAGAGAAGCACTACGAGGAGCACAAGGATAAGCCGTTCTTCGGCGAGCTCGTGGACTTCATCACCTCCGCACCGCTGGTCGCGGGCATCGTCGAGGGCGAGTCCGCCATCGCTGCCTGGCGTCAGCTGGCCGGTGGCACCCACCCGGTCGAGGCAGCCACCCCGGGCACCATCCGCGGCGACTTCGCACTGACCGTCGGCGAGAACGTCGTTCACGGCTCCGACTCCCCGGAGTCCGCTGAGCGCGAGATCGCTATCTGGTTCCCGAACCTCTAAAACACTTTCACAGCATAACGTCCCGGCAAGCCCACATGGGCTCGCCGGGACGTTTTCTTATGCTGCGGGGGCGGTGCCGTTACTTGCTTGCTAGACCACGGGTAGCGCGGAGGCTGTCCTGATATTCCTTGCTGGCTTCCTCGGTCAGCGTCAGCCATTGCTCGGTGCTACCGCGGTGTCGCATTTCGCGGATCCGCACCACCTTCCCGTGCGCATCGGCTTCGTTGAGCGCCGCTTTGACCTCGTGCTCGACAGCCCCGTCCGAGACCAGCTCCGCCACGAGCTCGCTTTCCAAGCGCTGATAAATTCCGGGCACGAGCTCATCAGCATGCATGAAGGCCACGATGGCATCCGGGCCCTCGAACACCTGGCCAGTCCCACGTGGCGCGGAATCATTGCCCGCGTCGCCGAAGAGCTGTGGTGGCGCCGCATAATGCGTTGGGTGGTGCGCCCCGGAGGTGAAGTACCACGCCATCCCCAGGCCGGTGGCGATCGCTGCCGGAATGACGACCAGCCACGGCGCCGCGGACTGCGCGAGGTTCAGCGCCACATAGGCCGCGGAGTAGGGGACAACGAAGCGCAGCACCTCGCGCCAGTTGAACTCGGTCCGCTGCAGCTTCACATCCGGCTTGAGCGGATCGTAGTCGTTCATGCGGTAGCCATGCCGGTTGAAGAACTTCATATAGCCGAAGACCATCAGCCCCAGCAGAAAAGCAATCGCCACGAAACCCATCCACACTTCTGGCAGGGCCGAACAGGCGATGACGACGAGCGTCCACGCAACGCCGAGGCTCCAACCGAGCACCGTGGAAGGTTGATGCTTCGCGTAGTGGCCTTGAAGCTGCTTTTCGCTGATCTGGAACATTCCATCAGGTTAGCAACCGGTGCAGACACGATCTCTCGGGACGCTGGCTACCTCCCGGCGGGGGAAGTTATGACAAGATGGGGGACAGGATTTTCCTTATACCCGTACCCACAACGACGATGCGGTTCGGCAGGGGTAATCCAGCACACTTAAACATCGTTTGCGAACACACCTCCATCGCCAGGCCTCCTTTTAAGGCGCCCGGCCCCGGTGTCGCTCTGGCGCCTGGCTGGCGCGGCGGCCGTCGTTTCTGCAGGTCCGCTGCTGTTCTCGATCTTTTTCTTTAGGACGCCGCCAGCTAGCGCGAGAAAATCTTTCAAGGAGAAACGTGGCTTTTACGCCGGAACCAGCGCTGATTGAATCGGCCGGAAGAATTAATACTGAAAGCTTCGGTCGCAGGGTGCGCGTGCACTCGGTGGCCAAGGAACTGGGGATCACCAGCAAGGAGTTCATCGCCGTGCTGGGGGAGTTCGGGATCACCGGCAAGGTGCCTTCCTCGACGCTGTCGAACGAGGAGGCCACCGACGTGGTCTCTCGTCTGGCTGGTGGGGGAGGGCTAACCCAGTCTGGGCAGCCAGCGGCGAAGGACGAGGCGGACACCGCCGAGCCCGCTGCCGACAAGGCCGGGGCAAGGGAGACCGCGGCCAAGAAGGCGGGAGCCAGGAAGACCGCTGCCAAGAAGAGCGTGAAGAAGTCCACGGCCAAGAAGGCTGCGGCTAAGAAGAGCGCCAAGAAGGCCACGGCCAAGGAGGCGCCGTCCGAGCAGGAATCCCTGGAGCAGGACGTCGCACCAGAAGCGACTGAGCAGCAGGAACAGCAGAAGCAGGCTGAGCCCAAGAAGTCTTCCCGCAAGAGTGCTCAAAAGAGTGCCCAAAAGAGTGCGCAGAAGGCTACCAAGAAGGCCGCCGCGAAGAAGACAACCAAGCGCACCGCCAGCAAGAAGGCGGAAGCCAAGAACACCGAGGCGGAGAACGCACAGCAGCATCAGTCCGCCGAGGCGTCGCAGGCTCAGGCTGAGGAAGCGGGGTCCACGACCCCGGAGCAGCGGGCTGCGAACAATGAGGAGGCTCCGCAGCCCGCTCGCCGCCGCGTGCGCCGAATCGTGCGCCGCGTGGGCAGCCGCGCCATCCAGCAAGACACGGCAGCGGCGACAGCCGAATCGGCGGAGGAAGGGTCCACGCAGCAGACAGTCTCGAAGAAGTCCGAGACTAAGAAACCGGAGCCCAAGAAGAAGGAACAGAAGGCCGAGCAGCGCCCCGCCGAGCCGCAGCCCGCGGCCGAGGAGGAGACCCCGGCCGATCAGCTGCACCCGGGCGAGCGCGAGGAAGCGGACATCGTCGACGAGCCGGTGCGCCTGAAGGGCTCCACCCGCCTGGAATCCAAGCGCCGCTGGCGTGAGGAAAACCGTGAGCGCGGCCGCCACAAGGCCATCAGCCGTTCCGAGTTCCTCGCGCGCCGGGAGTCCGTGCACCGCCAGATGATGGTGCGCGACGCCGAGCGCCACGACCACACCGGTCTGACGACCCAGGTGGGCGTCGTTGAGGATGGCCAGCTGGTGGAGCACTTCGTCACCAGCGACACCCAGCAGTCGATGATCGGCAATATCTACCTGGGCCGGGTGCAGAACGTCCTGGCCTCCATGGAGGCGGCTTTCATTGACATCGGCACCGGCCGCAATGCCGTGCTCTACGCCAGCGAGGTCAACTGGCACTCCCCGCACCTGCACTCCAAGTCCCGCCGCATCGACCAGGCGCTGCGCTCGGGCGACCAGGTGATGGTCCAGGTCATCAAGGACCCGGTCGGGCACAAGGGCGCCCGTCTGACCAACCGCATCAGCTTCGCGGGTCGCTACCTCGTGTACTTCCCGGGCGGCACCACTGCGGGGATTTCCCGCAAGCTGCCGGAGGCCGAGCGCAAGCGCCTGAAGGAGATCTTGCAGCGCGTCGTGCCGGGCCAGGGTGGGGCGATCATCCGCACCGCCGCGGAAAACGTCGCCGAGGAGCTCATCGAGGAGGACGTCAATCGCCTCCACAAGCAGTGGCTGAACATCGAGAAGACCGAGGCTAAGGAGCGCAAGTCCAAGGGCGCGAAGCCGGTGACGCTCTACGAAGAGCCGAACATGCTGATCACGGTCATCCGCGACCTGTTCAACGAGGACTTCTCCGAGCTGCTCGTCGAGGGCGATAAGTCCTGGCGCATGGTCCGCGACTACATGGGCCGCATGGCCCCGGAGCTGATGGACCGGGTGCACAAGTGGCACCCCGAGCAGCACGCCGACGAGGACGTCTTCGCCGCGCACCGCCTCGACGACCAGCTCGCCAAGGCGCTGAGCAGGAAGGTCTGGCTGCCCTCCGGCGGTCACCTGGTCATCGACCACACCGAGGCGATGACCGTCATCGACGTCAACACCGGCTCCTTCGTGGGCTCCGGTGGCAACCTCGAGGAGACGGTCACCGAGAACAACCTCGAGGCGGCCGAGGAAATTGTGCGCCAGATGCGGCTGCGCGACATCGGCGGCATGATCGTCGTCGACTTCATCGACATGGTGCTGGAGGAGAACCAGGACCTGGTGCTGCGCCGCCTCATCGAGTACTTGGGCCGCGACCGCACCCACCACAAGGTCAGCGAGGTCACCTCGCTGGGCCTGGTTCAGATCACCCGCAAGCGCCTGGGCGCCGGCCTGCTGGAGACCTTCTCCACCACCTGTGAGTGCTGCGACGGCCGTGGCGTGATCGTGCACCCGGACCCAGTCGAGCAGGACTTCAACGAGGAGCCGGAGCGCCGCCGCCGTTCCTCCCGCGGCAATGGTCGCGGCCGTGACGAACAAGGCTCGAAGGAGCAGCGCAACAGCCAGGGCGCGCAGCAGCGTCAGGACGGACGCGGAGGCCAGGGGTCCAAGAACCACGGCCGTGACGAGCAGGGCGACCAGCGCCGTGAGAATGTGAAGCGCCACGCGGACAAGGGCTCCAAGTCCAAGGCCTCCCACGGCAAGGGGCGCGGGGACTCCCAGGACCACCGTAACTCCGAGGGGCAGGAACGCCGCTCCGGTTCTGAGTCCGCTGCAGAGCGTGGCGGGGAGCAGAAGCAGGAGACGAGGACGTCGCGCCGGGGCGGTCGCCGTTCCGTTCAGCGTCGCTCCAATTCTTCCGTCAAGGACGCCACCGCCCGCACCGAGCAGGGGTCCGCGGAGAAGGAACGGTCTGCCGAACGATCGGGCGAGGCCTCCCAGGTCGACCAGAAGCGCGCTCCGCGTCGGGTGGTTCGTCGCCGCATCGTGCGGCGCACGGCACCTAGCCAGCAGCGTGATGGCTCTGGCCAGCGCAAGTCTGCGGCGAATGCGGATGCCCCGGAGCTGAAGATCTCCTCCCGCGAGGACCGTGGCTCTGAGCAGCGGGATGATCAGAAGAAGTCCGAGCGGGGCTCCCAGGGGGCGCGACGCCGGGGCCGCCGGGTGGTGCGCTCGACGCCGCGTGCTCGCCAGTCGGGTGCGGGTCAGGCTGGTTCGCCCAAGTCCCACGGGGAGCAGGGCGAGCAGCAGCGTTCCGGGCAGAAGCGAGGCTCCGAAGGCGATCGCCGCAACGCCGGGGCGCGACGCTCTGGGACCCGGGGTGCTGGGAAATACGGTGCCAACACCTACGAGGAGGCGGTAACAGAGTTCGAGAACTCGCCACGCCGTCGCCGCCGCACCCGCGGCAATTCCGTGTCGGATCGCCGTCCGCAGCCGGAGGACTTCGGCCAGAAAGCCGAGGCCGGCCAGGCCAAGGACGAACCCAAGCGGGAGGGCCGGGACGCCGGGAGGTCCGAGCAGTCGGCGAAGGGTGGATCCCAGGGCAGGGCGCGGGGCCGTCGCCGCCGGGTGGTGCGCAGCAACCCGCGGCGCTAGCCCCAGGGCAGCGCTCTCCCTTCACGGGTGGGCGCTCAGCCCGCGGTCATGCCTGAGCCACCGTTGCGTGTTCGGCCGCGGGCAGGGAAGGGAGGGGAGCGATCCTGTTTCGCCACATCAGCCCCACCCTTCACGGCCTGGCGGTTTCGCCGGGCGCTACCTGCGATGGGCTGGAAAAAGATTTTGGTTTTCCAGCCCCTGCTGGGTAGTATTGAGCAGTCGCTGTTCATTGCCCCTAACCGGGCCCGGCTTGTTATGCCGAAATGAACACACTTAATTTTGCATATTGTCCAGTCAGGATGCTCGCGTCGCACGTGGGATCGTCGTCGAGAGCTGCCTGAGTCGAAGAGATTTATAAGGGGTAGCCCTACCATGTACGCGATCGTCAAGACCGGCGGCAAGCAGTACAAGGTTGCCGAAGGTGACCTCGTCAAGGTCGAGAAGATCGAGGGTGAGCCAGGTTCCGCCGTGGCTCTCACCCCGGTTCTCGTCGTCGATGGCGCGGATCTGACCTCCGGCGACAAGCTGGAAAACGTCGCCGTGAACGCAGAGATCGTCGAGCACGTTCGTGGCCCGAAGATCCGCGGAATGCACTACAAGAACAAGACCGGTTACAAGCGCCGCTGGGGCCACCGTCAGGCCCTGACCGTGCTGAAGATCACCGGCATCAAGTAATAACCGAGACGCGTCCGTGCTGAGTGCGCGGGTGCTCTTACTTCTTCCCGAGGAGGGAGACTCATGGCAACTAAGAAGGGTGCTTCTAGCTCCAGTAACGGTCGCGACTCCGAGGCAAAGCGTCTCGGTGTTAAGCGCTTCGGCGGCCAGCAGGTCAAGGCGGGCGAGATCCTCATCCGTCAGCGCGGTACCAAGTTCCACCCAGGTGTGAACGTTGGTCGCGGCGGCGATGACACGCTGTTCGCACTGAAGGCTGGCGCCGTCCAGTTCTCCACCAAGCGCAACCGCCGCCTGGTGAACATCGTGGAGGACGAAGCCGTCGAGGCTTAAGGCCCGCGGTTTTCAAACCCACGAGCACGAAGCTCCCGCACGTTTCGCCCCACCGGGGCGAGGGCGGGAGCTTCTTTGCATTATTCGCTAAAATTTGAATCCGATCGAAGGAAGGACTTACATCCATGTCGCAATTCGTTGACCGGGTCGTTCTGCACCTCAAAGCCGGCGATGGCGGCAATGGCTGTAACTCCGTGCGCCGCGAGAAGTTCATGCCCCTGGGAGGGCCGGACGGCGGCAACGGCGGTCACGGCGGGGACATCATCCTCGAGGTCGACCCCCAGGTACACACCCTGCTGGACTTCCGCTTCTCCCCGCACGTGCGTGCCGAGCGCGGCAACAACGGCGCCGGTGACGACCGTCACGGCGCTCGTGGCAAGGACCTGACCCTCCACGTCCCGCAGGGAACCGTCGTCATCGACGAAGATGGCGAGGTCCTCGCCGACCTCGTCAGCCCCGGGCAGAAGGTCATCGTCGCCCAGGGCGGTTTCGGTGGGTTGGGCAACGCCTCCCTGGCCTCCAAGACGCGCAAGGCTCCGGGCTTCGCGCTGCTCGGTGAGCCCGGCGAGCAGAAGGACGTCACCCTCGAGCTGAAGTCCATGGCCGACGTCGGCCTCGTAGGCTTCCCCTCGGCGGGTAAGTCCTCCCTGATTTCCGTGCTTTCCGCGGCCAAGCCCAAGATCGCGGACTACCCCTTCACCACGCTCGCACCGAACCTCGGCGTGGTCAGCGTGGATCACGATACCTTCACTATCGCCGACGTCCCGGGCCTCATCCCCGGCGCCAGCGAGGGCCGCGGCCTCGGCCTGGACTTCCTCCGCCACATCGAGCGCACCGCCGTCCTAGCGCATGTCGTGGACGCAGCCGCGCTGGAATCCGAGCGCAACCCGCTGGACGATATCCGCGCCCTCGAGCACGAGCTGGACAGCTACCAGAGTGAGCTCAGCGCCGATGCGGGCCTGGGCGACCTCCGGGAACGTCCCCGCGTCATCATCCTGAACAAGATGGACGTCCCGGACGCCGAAGACATGGCGGACCTGCAGGAAGAGGAGCTGAAGAAGTTCGGCTGGCCGATCTTCCGCATCTCCACGGTCGCGCGCACCGGGCTCAACGAGCTGCGGTTTGCCCTGATGGACATCGTCCGGGAGCACCGCAAGAAGGTCGAGGACACCCCAGCGCCACAGCAGGTCATCCGCCCGCAGTCGGTGGGGCCGAAGCGCAAGGGCCGCTTCGCGGACTTCGAGGTCCACGAGGATAAGCAGAACCCGGGCGCGTTCATCGTCACCGGGCACAAGATCGACCGCTGGATCCTGCAGACCGACTTCGAGAACGACGAGGCCATCGGCTTCCTCGCCGATCGCCTGGCCAAGGCCGGTGTCGAGGAAGCCCTGTGGCAGGCCGGTGCTGTGGACGGTTCCGAGGTCACCATCGGTGGGATCACCTTCGAGTGGGATCCGCAGACCGTGGCGGGCGTGGACCAGACCCCAGCGTACGGCCGCGGCAAGGACCGCCGACTGGAGCAGACGGACCGCGTGACCGCAGAGCAGCGTAAGCGTGCCTCCCAGGCACGACGCGGCCTGATCGACGAATATGATTACGGCGACGGCGAGGTCGCGGACACCGAGCGCTGGCAGGGTTAGCGCGACGTTGAGTAGCGAATTAGATAACGTTTAGATAACTCAAAAGCCTCAGAATTCATAAGTAATTTGGCATACTGGTGGGCATGTCTGCAGCGAGCAACGAAAATTCAATGCCCACACAGCAGCTAGATGCCACCACGATGCCGGAACCCGGCACCGTGCGTCACCGCATCGCCAATGCCAAGCGGCTGGTGGTGAAAATCGGATCCTCGTCCCTCACCGACGAGTCCGGCCGCGTGGACCCCGCCCGCATCGACACCATCGCCGATGCTCTGGAAGCCCGCATGTCGGATGACACGGACCTCATCGTCGTCTCCTCCGGTGCAGTGGCCTCGGGCATGGACCCGCTGGGCCTGCGCCAGCGCCCCAGCGACCTGGCCACCAAGCAGGCGGCCGCCTCGGTGGGCCAGGTGCTGCTCGCCCAGGAGTGGGGGAGGAGCTTCGCCCGCTATGGCCGCACCATCGGCCAGGTGCTTCTGACCGCCGCCGACGCCGGCCGCCGCGACCGCGCCCGCAACGCGCAGCGCACTATCGACCGCCTGCGCCAGCTCTCCGCCGTACCGATCGTCAACGAAAACGATACGGTCGCGACCTCCGAGATGCGCTTCGGCGATAACGACCGCCTCGCCGCCATCGTCTCCCACCTCGTCTTCGCGGACGCCCTCGTCCTGCTCTCCGACGTGGATGGTCTCTACGACCGCAACCCGAACGAGCCGGATGCACAGTTCGTCTCCGAGGTGCGCAGCAGCAACGACCTCTCGGGCGTCGCAGCGGGCGACGGCGGTCGCCTCGGCACCGGCGGCATGGCCGCGAAGGTCACCGCTGCTCGCCTGGCCTCCCGAGCGGGCGTTCCGGTGCTGCTGACCTCCACCGAGAACATCGCCCCAGCCCTGGAAAGCGCGTCCGTGGGCACCTGCTTCTGGCCCGAGGAAGATCGCCTGTCCGCGTGGAAGTTCTGGGTGCTCTACGCCGCCGAGTCCCGCGGCGCACTGCAGCTCGACGATGGAGCGAAGGAGGCCGTGGTCGACGGCAACAAGTCCCTCCTCGCAGTTGGCGTCACCCAGGTCATGGGTGACTTCAACCGCGGCGACATCGTGGACCTCGTGGGCAGCGACGGAAAGATCTTCGGCCGCGGCGAGGTGAACTACGACGCCACCGACCTGGTCCCGATGCTGGGACGCCACACATCGGAGCTTCCGGGCGACGCGCAGCGCCCTGTGATCCACACCGATTACCTCTCTTATTACGCCAACCGGCAGCCGCCCCGCCGCCAGCAGCTGCTTAGTTAGGCACAAGATTTCCGAGCCCCACCAGGGGCAATCCTAAATTTTCCCAGCGATGAAAGAGGCATGATGAGCGAAAAGAACGATAACCTTTCCCCACAGCGTCAAGCCGAGCGCGAAGAAGTGCTCGCCAAGGCCGCCAAGGCGAAGCAGGCTAGCCGGGTCGTGCTCACCACCCAGCAGAAGAATGACCTACTGCTCGCCGCCGCCGACGCGCTGATCTCCAACACCGACGCGATCCTCGAGGCCAATGCCAAGGACGTCGCCGCGGGCCGCGAAGCTGGCTTCGACGAGGCTCTGATCGACCGTCTCGCCCTGGACGCCGACCGCATCGAAGGTATCGCCGGCGGGCTGCGCCAGATCGTCGGCCTGCCGGACCCGGTGGGAGAGGTCGTCCGCGGCCACACCCGCCCGAACGGCATCGACCTCAAGCAGGTCCGCACTCCGCTCGGCGTGATGGGCATGGTCTACGAGGCCCGCCCGAACGTCACCGTCGACGCCTTCGGCCTGGCCATCAAGTCCGGCAACGTACCGCTGCTGCGCGGCTCCCGCTCCGCCCGCCAGACCAACGAGAAGCTGGTGGAGCTGCTGCAGGACGTCGCCGCCGAGCAGGGCCTTACCCGCGACATCGTCCAGCTGCTGCCGTGCGATAGCCACGACTCTGTCCAGGACCTGGTCACTGCCCGCGGCCTGGTCGACGTCGTCATCCCGCGCGGTGGGGCGCGACTGATCGAGGCGGTTGTTCTGAACGCGACCGTGCCCGCGATCGAGACGGGCACGGGCAAGTGCCACTTCTACATCGACGCCTCCGCCGACCTGGACGAGGCGATCCAGCTACTGCTCAACGGCAAGACCCGCCGCTGCTCGGTGTGCAATGCGACCGAGGCCGTCCTGCTGGATGCGGCCCTTTCTGAAGACGCCAAGAAGCGAGTCTTCGCCGAACTGGCTGCTGCCGGCGTGCGCGTCCACGGCGTGAAGGCCGAGCTCGATAGCCTGGCCGAGGACGTGGTGGAGGCCACCGAGGAGGACTGGACCGACGAGTACCTGAGCTTCGATATCGCCGCCGCGATCGTGGACGGGGTGCGTGGCGCGGTGGAGCACATCACCACCTACAGCTCCGGTCACACCGAGGGGATCTCCGCGCGCGACTACGAGGTGCTGCGCTACTTCGAGAAGCACGTGGACGCCGCCGCGCTCTCCCTGAACACTTCCACCGCCTGGACAGACGGCGAGGAGTTCGGCTTCGGCGCGGAGATCGGCATCTCCACCCAGAAGCTGCACGCCCGCGGGCCGATGGGCCTTCCGGAGCTCACGAGCACCAAGTGGGTGCTCACTGGTGAAGGCCAGACCCGCCCCTAGGCGACACAGCGCGCACCGGCCCCGCGACCCCGGTGCGCTAGCCTAAGCAGCATGACTAACACCCCGTCCCCGGCCACGGAGGCTCCCGCGAATCCCGACTCGCCGCGCCGCGTCGGCGTCATGGGTGGGACCTTCGACCCCATCCACAATGGCCACCTGGTCGCCGCGAGTGAGGTTGCGGACCGTTTCGACCTGGACGTCGTCGTCTTCGTCCCCACCGGGCAACCCTGGCAAAAGAAGGGTAAGCGGGTCTCCCCGGCGGAAGACCGCTACCTGATGACCGTCATTGCGACCGCCGCGAACCCGAGTTTCCGGGTCTCCCGGGTGGACATCGACCGTGGGGGAAACACTTACACGGTCGACACGCTGGCGGATATGCGCAAGATCTACCCGGACGCGGAGCTGTTCTTCATCACCGGCGCGGACGCGTTGAACCAGATCATCACCTGGCGGGACTGGGAATCCATGTTCGACTTGGCAAACTTCGTCGGGGTGACCCGGCCTGGTTACGAGCTCTCGATGCTGGACTCCCCGTTGGCCCGGGAAGTGGAAGCCGGGAGGTTGAGCCTGGTGGAGATCCCCGCGATGGCGATCTCCTCCACGGACTGCCGGGAGCGCGCGATGAGCGGCCGGCCAGTCTGGTACCTCGTCCCCGACGGGGTGGTGCAGTACATCGCCAAGCACCGCATGTACGCCGATTAGGCGACATTCAGCAACCTACGGCGCCCCGCACTGCCCGACGCGCCGGGAACACGCGGAGCCCTCGCGGATGCCCAGCTATCATGGGGGCCAGAGCATACTTCTTTAGAAAGGTTTCGCTTGACCGCACAACCAGAATCCATCGCCCTCGCCAGTCTCGCTGCCCAGGCGGCAGATGAGAAGAAGGGCGAAGACATCCTCGTCATCGACGTCTCCAACCGCCTGGCCATCATCGACTGCTTCGTGATCGTCACCGGCGATAACGAGCGCCACGTGCAGTCCATCGTTGACGAAGTCGAGGATCACCTGGCCGAAAATGGCACGAAGCCCCTGCGTCGCGAGGGTCGCGGCGAGGGACTGTGGGTGCTGCTGGACTACGGCGACGTCGTCGTCCACGTGCAGCGCCGCGCGGAGCGCGAGTACTACGCGCTGGATCG
Source organism: Corynebacterium sp. HMSC22B11 (assembly GCF_001815965.1). Classification (NCBI taxonomy): domain Bacteria; kingdom Bacillati; phylum Actinomycetota; class Actinomycetes; order Mycobacteriales; family Corynebacteriaceae; genus Corynebacterium; species Corynebacterium sp. HMSC22B11. The sequence goes on from NZ_KV823470.1 coordinate 24,724, forward strand.
TCTCTTCCTCGACGCCCCGCAGATTGAGGTCGAGGGCGTGGAGCAGGTCGATCGCGGCGCCAACTGGGATCCGGATGCTGAGGTGGATGTCCTCGACGTCCAGACCATCGACGATCTGCCGTTGGCTGGCCCAGAGCCCGACGTCGACGAGCTCTAAAACCCGGCCACGATCAAAACGACCGAGAAGAACACCGCCATGACTGCTAACGCGAGCCAGCGCAGGCTCATCCTGATGCGCCACGGAGAGACGGAGTACAACTCCGCAGGGCGCATGCAGGGCCAGCTGGACACCCCGCTATCGGAGGTTGGCCGGCAGCAAGCCCGCGACGTCGCCGCGGTGGCCCGCGACTGGAACGTCACCAAGGTGGTCGCCTCCGACCTGGAGCGCGCGGTGGAGACGGCGAGTATCGTCGCCGAGGCCTGGGAGCTGGACGTCGAGGTCGACCCCCGGTTCCGGGAAACGCACCTGGGGGACTGGCAGGGCGGGTCCCACACCGAGATCGACGAGCAATACCCCGGCCAGCGGGCGTATTGGCGCCACGATCCGCGCTGGTCACCGCCTCGTGGGGAGACCCGGCTGGATGTGGCTGAACGCACCGCGGCCGGGATCGCGGACCTCATGGCCTCCGATGTCTTCGATGGCACCGTGCTGGTGGTGGCGCATGGTGGGTCGATTGCGGCGCTGACCTCGCGCTTGCTGGATGTCCCGGCGGAGCACTACCCGGTATTCGCCCGGCTCGGCAACGCGCGCTGGGCCGAGCTGGTGGCGCGCCCGCACTTCCCGGTGTCTGGGCAGGGGGACGGGCCGCAGACCGCGCCCGCGGTGGACGGTTCGACCGTCCCTGAGGTGCCGGAGGCCGCGGCCGAGTGGTGGCTGAGCCCGCGCTGGTACCTGGAGGGCTGGAACGTCGGAGTAGAGGTTCCGGGCCAGCAGCTGGACAACCCGGATGAAGGGGGAGCAGCACGGTGACCGTTCATGTGATCACGGATTCCTCCAGCTGCCTGCCCCGCGAGCTCGCCGACGCTGCGGGCGTGACGGTGGTGGACCTCTACACCTCCGGGCAGGGGGCAGAGAAGACCACCGCCGGGCTGGGGGCGCTGGAGCTGACCGCGAATTATGCCCGCCTGCTGGAACGCAGTGGGGACGATGGCGTGGTCGCACTGCATCTATCCAAGGAGCTGTCCTCCACCTGGTCCAACGCGGTGACCGCAGCCGGGGTGTTGGAGGGCAAAGTGCGCGTCGTGGACACGAACACGGCGGGCATGACGCTCGGTTACGCCGCGCTGGAGGCCGCCCGGGTGGCTCGCGCCGGGGGCAGCCTCGACGAGGTGGCCGACGCCGCGGACCGGGTGCTGAGCACCGCGACCCTGTGGCTGTATGTGCACAAGATCGATAGCCTGCGCCGGGGTGGGCGCCTGTCCACCGCGCGCACGCTGCTGACTACCGCTCTGGCGATCAAGCCGATCCTCAAGCTTGCGGACGGGGAGCTGCAGCTGGCGGCGAAGACCCGCACCCAGGCCAAGGCGATGGCGAAGCTGGTGGAGATGGCCAGCGAGGTCGTCGTCGCCGAGGCTGATGCCGCGGCCGAGGAGGGGCGCAAGCCCCGGCGCATGAAGATCGGGATTATGCAGTCGGAGGCGGTGGAGCCCGCCAAGCACCTGAAGCAGATGCTCGAGGAACAGTTGGCTGAGCTCCCAGCGCAGCTGGTGGAACGGGCCCTGAAGCCGGAAAAGTCGAAGAAGTCCGAGAAGGCTGATAAAGCCGACAAGGCGGCGAAGGCTGCGCAGGATGCCGCGGCGGAGACTGCCGCTGGGGGTGCTTCGGCTGAGCCGACGCCGCCGACTCTGCCCGAGGTCGACGTCGAGCTCTACGAGGTCTCCGAAGGAATCGCGGTTCACACGGGTCCGGGTGCGATCGGTATGGCCGTGGTCTGCGACTAACCTGCCCCATCCACAGGTCGGGGTTGTCCACAGGCCCCAGGGTTTTTGGCGTGGGGTTACCTTCTGCTTCGGTGGGACTGCCCGGCAACCGTGATTCGCTGGGCGGCATGGGAGGCAGTTTTCAACGCAAGCAGGATCACAGCGCGCTCCAGGAACGGATCGCCGCGCTGACCCAGCCGATGCCGGGGCACGAGACAGCGCTTGTGGACTTCGAGAAGCGCTCCTGGTTGAGTGCTGCGTCGGCGAAAGTGCTGGTGGGGATCGTCGCCGCTGTGGTGATCGCGGTGGGTGGCATCGGATTGCTCACCCGGACAGGTGACGAGGCAGAGGACGTCATCAACCCGGCGGGCAGGAACGTTCATAGCGAAGATGCCGAGAGGGTGCTTTCGGCGGGTGGGGACGGGGCTGGCGGTGCGGCGGCGAAGGACGGTGCTGCCGGTGACGGGGACGCTGGAGCCGACGCCACCAGCCAGGGCGGTGGCTCCGGTGCGGCGGCGGGTGACGGCAAGCAGGACGACGCCGCGGCGGTCGTCGTATCTGTGCAGGGCAAGGTGCGCACCCCGGGGCTGCTGGAGATGACCGGAAAGCAGCGGCTGGGCGATGCCATCAATAAGGCTGGCGGGGCGTTACCCGGCGCGAATCTCAATAACGTGAACTTGGCAGAGAAGGTTTCCGACGGCCTGCAGATCGTTGTGGACCAGCACGGTTCCTATGTGCTGCGGCCAGGAGAGGCCGGGCCGGCTGGTGCTGGTGGCTCGTCGGGCGGTACTGCTGGTGGTACGTCGGCTGGCGGGGCTGGTGGTAGCGAGGCCAGGGGAGGTGCAGCTGGCGGGAAGGTCAACATCAACTCCGCGGATGCCACGCAGCTGGAGACGCTGGACGGGGTGGGGCCTGCGACGGCCAAGGCGATCGTCGAATGGCGGGAGGCCAACGGGCCATTCCGCTCCGTGGAGCAGCTCATGGAGGTCCGCGGCATCGGGCCGGGCAAACTCGCGGCGATGAAGGACGGGGTCAGCTTGTGAGCGTGCGGCAGCACCCGGGTGAGCAGACCCAACCCGTGGACTCGGTGGCGGGCCGCAGGCCCCCGGAGGCGGCTCGAGATCCGCGCTCACCCGATGCGCAGCGCGCCCGCCGTGGACCGGACCTCAGGCTGCTGCTTCCCGCCGCGGCCGCGTGGGCCGCAACGGCAATGACGATCCTGCTGCGGGGCCCGTGGGTGGCAGTCGCTGCGGTGGGCCTTGCGGTCGTTGCGGCCGCGGTGCTGGTCTCATCACGGGTGCGCAGCTACCTGCGCTGGCGTGGGGCGCTTCAAACGGTCGGGTGGAACCTTGTGGTCGCGGCGGCGATCGCCAGCCTGGCCGCAGCGGGCACAGCCCTGCAGGTTCACCGGGTGGACAGTCACCCGATCATGCGCGAACTCAGCTCCAGCGAATCGACAGGCCAGCAAGGTGAGAAAAACGAGGAGGGGGCGCGGGGCCACTACCGGGGAGAGGTCACCATCGCCGGTGGGGCACGGGTGCTCAACGGTGGCAGCCTGAAGATCCCGGTACGGATCACTGGGCTGGGCGAGCTGCCGCTGTTTGTGAACGACCGCCACCGCAGCCCGGAGCTGCTTTCTGCTCAGCCCGGCACCACCCTCGAACTCGCGGCGACCGTGCGGGCCGATGAGCGCCCTGGGCTGGTGCCCGCCAGGCTCTCCGCGACCAGGCAGCCCAGCATCACGGCAGAGCCACGGGGCGTTATGGGGATCTCCGCACGGCTGCGCCGGAACATCAACGAGCTGGCCAGCACCGGGCCGATGGCTGCGTTGGCCAACCAGGCCTGGTTTTCCGGTGCGGAGGCGCTGATCCCGGGCATGCTCATCGGGGATATCTCACAGATGCCCCAGGACATTCGGCAGCACTACATCGTCAGCGGGCTTTCCCACCTGACCGCCGTCTCCGGGCTGCATGTCGCCGTGCTCATCAGCGCGGTAACCATCGCCGCCACCGCGTGCGGGGTGTCCCGGCGGGGTAGGTGGATCATCGTGATGGGTACCCTCGTGGCTTTCACGATGGTGGTGGGGCCGCTGCCGAGCATCCTGCGCGCCGGGTTTATGGGGCTCGTCGGGGCGGTGGCGGTGTTGAGCTCCCGGTGGAGCGACTCGCTGGCAGCCCTTGGTGGGGCGGTTCTGGCCCTGGTGCTGATCCGGCCTGGCATGGCAGTGGAGTACGGCCTGCTGCTCTCGGTGCTGGCGACCGTGGCGATCGTGACCGCCGGCCCCCGGATTGGCCGCTGGCTCATCCTGGTCTGGGGCCGGTTCACCCAGCGCCGCTGGGCTCGCGAGCCACGGGTGGTCGAAGGGATGCTCCTGCGCGCTCTCGCGGTCTCCTTCGTCGCCGATGTGGCGACCCAGCCGGCGATCGTCATGATGACGGGCATCGTCTCGCCCGCGGCCGTGCCCGCCAACCTCGCGGTGGGATGGGCGGTCGCCCCGCTGATGGTGCTGGCGCTTGTTGCCTGCCTCGTCGGCAGCGCTGCCTTGCTCGTCGGTATGCCTGCGGGCCTCGCCGCCTGGCTTCTCGTTCCTGCAGCCCCCGCGGCATGGTGGATCCACACCGTGGCCGAGCGTTGCTCCCGCACCTGGGTGCTGCACACCCCTGGCGGTCCCTGGTGGGCGCTGGCCTGGGCAGCGATGCTCGGGGCGATGATCCTGGCAGCAATGGGGGTGCTGTGGTGGCAGACCATCCCCGCGCTCATCGCCTGCGCGATGCTCCTCGTACGCATCGGCACCTGGCAGCTTGGGCCCTACGAGGCAGCGGCACCCGCGCCGGGCTGGGGCAGCGACCTCGGTGCTGAGCCACACTGGGCCGTCGCGGTCTGCGGTGCGGGAGACGGGACAAGCGGTTGGCGCCTTCGCTATCCCACCGGCACGCGCCAGCCCTGCCAGACGCCGCGGGGGAAGCTCACACTGCAAGCGGGCGGCGTCGTCGACAAGGAAGGGGAACAGGCAGATGCCGGAGAGCCGACGGTGGTGACGGTGAACAGCGACGCGCAGGCCTTAAGCGTCCGGGAGGCAGCGCTGATCGTCGTGCTGGACTGCGAAGGACCCGCTGAGAACAAGGGGAGGCGCAGTCACGGGCGGCCGAGCCAGAGCCCCGGTGGGGTTCCCGTGCACTATCCCTGCGCCGATGGGGCGGGGCTGCTCACGCCGAAGGGGCTAGTTGTTTCCGGTGGCCCGCGATGATCTGGCATGATTTTGGGCATGGCACGTGGCGAACAGGCGAGCAAGAAACCCCCGGCGATCTCCGCGGTCAACATGATCGTGGGAGCGGAGGAATTCCTCGCCGAGCGGCAACGCTTCGCCATCGTCCACGCGGCTCGCAAGAAAGCGGGCAATCCAGACCTACCCGTGGAGCTGCACAAGGCCACCAACCTGAGCGAGCCGCAGCTCATCGAGCTGCTGAGCCCCTCGCTGTTCGCAGAGGACCGGATCGTGGTGATCTCCGGGGTCGCGGACTGCGGGAAGGAGACGGTGGCGCTGCTGAAGTCCGCCATCGAAACCCCGGCTGCTGGCGTGGTGCTGATCCTGCTGCACAGCGGGAAGGGCCGCAATAAGCGGCTGGTCAACGAGTGGCAGAAGCTCGGGGTACGGATCTTCCCAGCGGAGCCACTCCGGCCCCGGGAGCGGCGATCCTTCGTGGAGCAGGAGTTCCGCTCCTATGGGGTGAGCGTAGGAGCGGAGGTCGTGGACCGCATGCTCGACTCGGTGGGCTCCGATCTGCGCGAGCTGGCGAGTGCGGTGAGCCAGCTGGTCGCCGACACCGATGCGAACGTCACCCCGGATGCTGTGCAGCGCTACTACCAGGGGCAGGCGGAGGTCACCGGCTTCGATATCGCGGACCTGGTGCTGGCCGGCCGCCAGGGGGAGGCCGTGGCCGCGGCGCGCCGGGCGATCCAGCTGGGCGTGCCACTGGTTCTCATCGCCTCGGCGCTGTCCACCGCGATGCGAGACGTAGCGCGCGTGGCCGGTGCCGGACGGATCGACCCACGCAGGGACGCGTCGGCCTTCGGGATGGCGCCCTGGAAGCTGGAGAAGACGCTGCGGGTGGCCAGGCAGTGGCCCCCGGCGGCGGTGTCCCGGGGCGTGCAGCTGGTCGCGCAGCTGGATGCCGGGGTGAAGGGGCAGCTGCCCGCCCCGGAGTATGCGGTGGAGGACACGGTGCGACAGCTCGCGGGGCTCATCGCCCGCCGTTAGTGCCCTGGGCCTAGCCCCCGCCCAACCCCACCCCGCGACCCATGGTGTGTCGCTCGCTCCCCCGGGGAGCGAGCAGCCCGCGACGCGGGGAAACTAGACGCCGAAGCCGGCCCAGACCCCGGAGTGGATCGCCTGGTCGTAGCGGGATCCGAAGTCGTAATCGCGGGTCGCCTCCCAGCGGGTATCCCCCAGGTGCGCGCCGATCAGCGCGCCCGTCAGCGCGGCGCGGGAGTTGCGGTTGCCCTCCCAGCTCACGGCGACGTGCAGGAAGTCCTGCGGGGCGTAGCGCTCGGCGTTGTCCAGGTAAAGCTGCGCCAGGAGCAGCGCGGAGGCCGTCGCGGAGCCCGCGCCCCAGCCGCGCCCCAGGATCTTCAGGAACTTGTGGGCATCGCGGTAGAGCTCCTCGAAGTCGCCGTTGGCCAGCATGGGGCTGATCACCTTGCGTACCTCGATCACGCGGTTGACCAGCTCGATGAGCGGCACATCCGGGCCCGGCAGGTCCGTGATGAGCGCGTTCTCCAGGTCCTCGATGATGTCCGACTTCTCCTGGTCGGTGAGGATCGTGTCCTCATCGAAATGCCGGTCGCCCGCCAGCCCGGAGGCCACGTCGAGCAGATCCGAACCCGGGTCCGCGAGCAGCGCACAGGCCACGACCGCTGCCGCCGCACGTGCCGGGCAGGAGTCGTGGGTCAGCGTGGTCTGCAGCACGCTCCAACCCACGCCGGTGCCGCCCTGGCCGAGGAACGCGGAGGCCGAGGAACGCAGCACCGCGCCCGAACCAGGGGAGTGGGTGGATACCTTGTCCCACTCCTTGGGGCCGTGTTCCAGCAGACGGTCCAGGGACTCGGTGTTCGACGCGCCCGGGTAGCGCTGGTAGTCCGGGTCCCGGCGGTACGCGATGAACTGGCTGGCGATGGTCTCCATGCCCTCGTCGCGGTCCATGTCGCCCTCGTCGATCGCCCGCATCGCGGCGGTCAGCGCCAGCGTCATCTGCGTGTCGTCGCTGATCTTCAGCTGATCCGGCAGCGGGGTGCTGTCCGACTGGGGCTCGGCGTTATAAGGAAAGCCCCATGCGTCCCCCAACGCGGTGCCGAACAGTGCCGAACGGAAGCGTTCCTTCATAGAACTTGTGGCTCCTTGGATTCTCAAAAAGAGGAGTGCGAAATTGCGGTTTCGCAGGAAAGCAAAAAGGGACCGGAGAACCGATCCCTTCGTACTCTAGTGGAACCCCGCGGCGGAGAAACCCCCGCGCTGCGCGGTCCCCCTGAAACGGCGTACTTTACTTCATGCCGTTCAGGTGTGCGGCCATGCGGGACTTCTTGTTCGCCGCGTTGTTGCGGTGCAGAACGCCCTTGGTGACGGCCTTGTCGTACAGACGAGCAGCAACGCGCATCTGCTTCTCGGCTGCATCCTTGTCGCCGGCCTCCACGAGTGCGTGGAACTTGCGGGACTCGGTGCGCAGACGGGAGCGGACTGCCTTGTTGCGCTGACGTGCGATCTCGTTGGTGAGAACGCGCTTCTTAGTCTGCTTGATGTTTGCCATGTGCTGGCTACCTCTTCCTTAAAAATCAGTGTTCGTGAAAACCATGGTGGCCGAGTGTGTCCAACGACGTTCTCTCACACGATGCCCAAGGTCCTGCGCCGTGCGGCCGGTGGCCCGAATCCGCCATGGGGAACTCGAGGGATTTTAGCAGCTGGTTGGCGTAGAACCTAACCGGCCTAGTGCCAGCCGTAGTCCTCGCGGAGCCGCTGGGCAATGCGGTCGTAACGCCGTTCCGGCATGTGCAGCCCGCGCCGCAGGATCTGTGACTCCGGAATCTCGAGGATCTTGTCGAGGCGCACCCAGCTTTCGCTGCGGTTCATGTCCCACGCGCCCGGCCCGATCGCGGTCCAGTTGTCGTGGTTGCGGTGCTCTTCGTTCGACGAGATCAGCAGGGTCAGCAACGTGTGGTGGTTGCGTCCGACGATGAGGACGGCGCGTCGTTGGATCTCGGCCCCACGGTTGGGGCGGATGTCTGCCCACACCACCTCACCGGGGTCCGCCTGACCGTCCATGTCCGGCGCATAGATCGTGGCGCGCGCATGCACGTGCGTGGGTGTCTTCACGGTGGGCTCGGGCGGCACGTAGCGCACGCTCGCGGATTCCGTGAGCCCCAGCTCGGAGTTCAATAGCTCGAGCCCTTCGGCCAGATTTCCGTAGTGCCGGAAGTGCCGGTTGAGCAGCCGGGTGATCCGGCCGGGCCGGTCCTGCTGCTTCGGTTGCGGTGGCGTCCTGTCGAAAAGGGGCATAGCGCTGATCTTATCGCGCCCGGTAGGCGGGGCGTGCGGAACGAGGCGCGACGATAGTGCACAATCCGCGGAACATAGTAGGGTTTGGATAGCGATTTACCCCCGCACGGTGCTGGGGAGAAGTGGCTTGAAGGAGAGTCGAGGAGTACGGCATGAGCGCCAAGCAGAAGAACTACGCCATCGAGACGTTTACGGAGCCCGAGCGGATCCGAAACTTCTGCATCATCGCGCACATCGACCACGGGAAGTCGACGCTGGCGGACCGCATCCTCGACCTCTCCGGCGTCATCGAGCACCGCGATATGCGCGACCGCTACCTGGACAATATGGAGCTGGAGCGGGAGCGCGGCATCACCATTAAGGCGCAGAACGTGCGCATCCCGTGGGTGCCGAAGTCCGGTGAGCACGAGGGCGAGCAGCTGGTCCTCCAGCTCATCGATACCCCGGGCCACGTGGACTTCACTTACGAGGTCTCCCGCGCCCTCGAGGCCTGTGAGGGCGCGATCCTGTTGGTCGATGCGGCCCAGGGTATTGAGGCCCAGACCCTGGCGAACCTCTACCTCGCGATGGATAAGGACTTGGAGATCATCCCGGTCCTGAACAAGATCGACCTCCCGGCGGCCGACCCGGAGAAGTACTCCCAGGAGCTGGCGAACATCATCGGCTGCGAGCCGGAGGAGGTCCTGCGCGTCTCGGGCAAGACGGGCGAGGGCGTGCCGGAGCTGCTGGACCGGGTCTGCGAGCTCGTCCCGCACCCGGTGGGCGACCCGGATGCGCCGGCACGCGCGCTGATCTTCGACTCGGTCTACGACACCTACCGCGGCGTGGTGACCTACGTCCGCATGATGGACGGTCGCCTGAACGACCGCGAGAAGAACAAGATGATGTCCACCGGCACGGAGCACGACACCCTCGAGATCGGCGTCGTCTCCCCGGGACCGACGAAGACCAAGGGCCTCAGCGTGGGCGAGGTGGGCTATCTCATCACCGGTGTGAAGGACGTCCGCCAGTCCAAGGTCGGCGATACCGTCACCCTCGCGCACAACGGCGCGACCGAGCCGCTGCAGGGCTACGCGGAGCCGAAGCCGATGGTTTACTCGGGTCTGTTCCCGATCTCCGCCGACCAGTACCCGGAGCTGCGCGAGGCCATCGAGAAGCTGCAGCTGAACGACGCCTCCCTGAGCTTCGAGCCGGAGACTTCCGTCGCCCTGGGCTTCGGTTTCCGCTGCGGCTTCCTGGGTCTGCTGCACATGGAGATCACCCGCACCCGCCTGGAGCGGGAGTTCGGCCTGGATCTGATCTCCACCGCCCCGTCCGTGGTCTACCGCGTGATCCAGGAGGACGGCACCGAGACCTTCGTGCGCAACCCGTCCGACTGGCCGGGCGGCAAGATGCAGGCGGTCTACGAGCCGATGGTGGATATGACGATCATCGTGCCGGAGACCTTCCTGGGCGGGACCATGGAGCTGTGCCAGTCCAAGCGCGGCCAGATGAAGAACATGGACTTCCTCTCGCAGGACCGCGTGGAGCTGCGCTACCGCATCCCGCTGGGCGAGATCATCTTCGACTTCTTCGATTCCCTGAAGTCCCGCACCAAGGGCTATGCCTCCCTGAACTACGAGGAGGCCGGCGAGGAGCAGGCGGACCTGGTGAAGGTGGATATCCTGCTGCAGGGTGAGCCGGTGGATGCGTTCAGCGCGATCGTGCACCGCGAGAATGCTCACTACTACGGCAACAAGATGGCCGTGAAGCTCAAGGATCTGATTCCGCGCCAGCAGTTCGAGGTGCCGATTCAGGCCGCCATCGGCTCGAAGATCATCGCGCGTGAGAACATCCGCGCGCTTCGCAAGGACGTCCTCGCGAAGTGCTACGGCGGTGACATCTCGCGTAAGCGCAAGCTGCTGGAGAAGCAGAAGGAAGGTAAGAAGCGCATGAAGAACATCGGTACCGTCTCGGTGCCGCAGGAGGCCTTCGTCGCCGCCCTGTCCACCGGGGGTGAGGACTAACTTCCTTCCTTTATGACGACGACCCGGCCGCCAAATTTGGCGTCGCCGGGTCGTTGTGTATTTCAGCTGCTCTGGGTTGTGCGCATGAACCCGTGGGCTCACGCGCCGGGAGGGCAAGCGGGCTTTGTGATCCTTAGCTGCCGAATCCTGCTGTGCAGAGGCGTTGGCGGCACTGCCTGAGTCGGCGGCATCGTTGGAATCTTCAGATCCGCAGGCGCTTAATCCCATCGCGGCGACGGTGAGTAGGACTAGGGCAGGCATGCGCTTCATGAAAATGCCCTTAAGCAAAGCAAAGATTCGTATTAATGGAGAAGCCTAGCGCTTCCGCTAGTCATTCACAGTGAGAACAACCTTTCCCAGCGCGTGGCCCGACTCGACCTCCTGGTAGCCCTCGGCGGCGGCGCTGAAAGGTAGCTCTCTGCCGATCACCGGGCGCATCGCGCCGTCCGCGACCAAGCGGGCGAGCTCCGCGAAACGCTCTTGGGTGCGGATTCGAGTGATGCCACTGCCACCCAGGCGGGCGGCCAGCTGCTTGTCTGCGGCGCTGCGGATCGCGCCCTCTGGTGCAAGGTGCGCCAGCCCCTCCAAGACCTCGCCGCCGACTAGATCCAGGATGCCGTCCACTGGTGGAACGGTGACGTGGGAACCGGTCTTGCCTAGCTCCGCGGTGTCCATAAACCGCGCCCCCAGGCGCTCTACCAGCGCCTTCTTGCGAGCACTGGCAATGCCGATGACCTCAATGTCGAAATGCCGCGCTAACTGCAGGGCATGCGTGCCCACACCGCCACCTGCGCCGATCACCAGCAGACGGGCGCCCTCATCCGGCCAAGTCTCCAGGTCGTGCAGTTCTGCCAAAGCGTCGTAGGCGGTCCCGGCAGCCGCGGGGAGGCAGGTGGCATCCGTGGCCTCTACACCGCTGGGGATAGCTGCGGTCGAGGTGGCGTCCAAAAGAACAAGAGCATCGCTCGCAGCACCAGTGCCGGAGAAAGCCGAGCCGAAGACGCGATCACCTGGTGAGAAACCGGTAGAAGGGTCGGCCTGCACGACGGTGCCGGCGGCCTCGCGGCCCATGGCCATGGGGAAAGAGACCGGGAAGGAACCCTGGCGCTGGCCATTCCGCACTTTAATGTCGCCGGGGTTCAAGCTGATCGCCGTGGGGCGGATCAGCACGCTGCCGGGCTGCCAGGTGAGGTCGGCGACGTCAAGGAAGCGGGTGACATCGGGGCCGCCGAAGGATTCAAAGCCGAAGATGCGCATGAACCCCATGGTAGGGGTCCGCTAGTTCTTGGCGAAGCGGCGCATGGGGAAAGCGAACAGAGCCCCGGAGATGTTGTGCCAGACCGCGGCGATCGCGCCCGGGATAGCAGCCTCGGGGCTCCAGTACTTGCCCGACATCGCGGAGGACAGGCCTGCGGACTGGGTGGCGACCTCGATGGAGGTGGTGCGGGCGACGGCCTGTGGGTAACCGAAGACCTTGGCTGCCAGGAAGCCCAGGCCGTAGCCGATGGCGTTGTGCAGGATCACCGCGATGAGGGTGAGCAGGCCGACCTGGGCGAGGGTGTCGGAGGACTTCGCGACAGCGGGGAAGACCACTCCACCGATGGCGATGATGGACAGCCACGGCAGGATCGGCAGCAGCGCGGTGACGAAGCGGTCGAAGATCACGCGGATGACCAGGCCGCCGACGACGGGCAGCAGCACCGTCTGGACCAGGGACCAGGCCATGTTCGCGCCGTCGACCGGGGTCTCCTCACCGGCGAGCAGCAGCATGATGATCGGGGTGGCGATGGGGGACAGGATCGTCGACACGGAAGTCATGGCGACGGAGAGGGCGACGTCGCCCTTCGCGAGGTAGGCGACCACGTTGGAGGTGGTGCCGCCGGGGACGGAGCCCAGCATCAGCAGGCCGATGGCGAGCATCGGGTTGAGCCCCAGCAGCTTGGCGACCGCGACCGCGCCCAGCGGCATGATGATGAACTGGGCGACGACGCCGATGAAGATCGGCCAGGGGCGGCGCAGGATCTCCTTGAAGTCCGGCAGGGTCAGCGTGAGCCCCATGCACAGCATGATGATGGCGATCATCGTGGAGACGTGCGGGGCCAGCGGGGTGAAGGTGCCCGGGGAGAAGAAGGCCAGGGCAGAGCCAGCCAAGATGAACGCCGGGAAAGCGAAGACGGCGATACGTGCCGAGCGCTCTTCGGCGTCCACGGTGGTGGTGTTCGTGGGGTTGTCGTGCTGTGTCATAAACCCACTATATGGGATTAAGTTCCCAAAGTGTGAAACGGGGCGGTTTTGTGCTGAGTATGGCTAAGCTGGAGCGAAAGTGTTCAACAGAGCGCGGCCGTCAGCCCGGCGGGCGCAGCGCGCGTGAGGATTAAGGGAGGTGTGCGCGATGTTGACCGGCGGAGAAGGATCCACGACCTGGTTCACGAGCGATCTGCATCTTGGGCACCCCTTGGTGTCCGGCATTAGGGGTTTCGGCGAGGACGAGGCCGGGGTCGCCCGGCACGACGCCACGCTGCTAGGCAACCTTCGCGAAGCCCTGCAAGAGGGGGATCACCTGTGGATCCTCGGAGATATCTCCAGCGGCTGGGAACCGCAAGAAGAGGCAGCACTCGACAAGATCCAGGCGGCACTGAAGGCGGATGACATGCCGCGGGTCTACCTCCACCTGGTGAGCGGAAACCACGACTCGACCCATCCGCTGCACACGCACGCCTACTTGCGCCAGCCCCGCTTCCTGGAGGTCTTCGACTCCGTGCAGTCGATGCAAAACCTCCTCTGGGAGGGGCACACGGTGTGGCTCAACCACTTCCCGCGCCCCGGCCAGGACCATATCCCGGGTGGTTCCCGCCACGACGAGCTGCGCCTGGATGTGCCCTGGATGCTGCACGGCCACCTTCACTCGCCGACCCCCATCACCGGGGTCGGCCAGGTCGACGTCGGCGTCGATCCTTGGGGGTTCAAGCCGGTGGTCAAGGAGGAGCTCATGGAAACCCTCATGGCCTCCGGGAGGGCCTAAGTGCCGAGATTTCCAATCCCTGTGCTGAACAAAATTGGCTGGGCTGCGTTGCTCTGAGAGGGCTCTAAGGTAGGGTTAATCCGAAAACCTCGTGCCCTCAGCTGCATTTCTCCTGCTTCGGGCACCCCTGGACGTTGAAAGGTGGGAAGACAGTGAAGTTCAATATCCGCACTGCCGCGACACCGGCACGCTCGCTCGCTGCCGTACTCCTCGGTGCGGGCCTTGCTGTCTCCGCCGTCGCTGGACCGGTTGGCGCAACGAACGCGGCGAAGCAGGAAGCGCTCGCCGCGTGGCCCGCGACGTCCGAAGACCTGGGCAAGTACATCACCAACGTGCCCGCCGAGACCACGATGGCCGTCGTCACCCCGAAGGGGATCGCGAAGACCGGCAACGCCGACGAACCGCGCCCCGGGCTGTCCGTGATGAAGATGTATATCGCGGACTACGTCCTGAAGTCCGGGGATAAGTCCGGCCGCGATTGGTACCTCACCCAGAAGATGCTGCGCATCTCCGACGACGACGCCGCCAACCAGCTCTATAAGAAGTACCCGGAGGCGATCACCAAGACCGCCCAGCGCTATGGCCTGTGGAGCACCGTGGCGGGGGATAAGTGGGGCACCTCGCTGACGAGCGCGACGGATGCCGCGGTCTTCCTCGATAACCTGCGCAAGCACACCCCCAACTCCCCGGTCCTGTTCTGGATGGGCACGGCGGCCCCCGTGGCCAGCGACGGCACCCGCCAGAACTGGGGCACCGCGCAGCTACCGGGCGCCGAAGGCACCAAGTGGGGCTGGTCCGATTACGGCCAGACCGCGGTGAGCTCCGCCAGCTACGGCGCGAATTACACCGCCGCTGCCTTCACCTGGGGTGGGCCAGCTAAGCAGACGGCGGATGTGAAATCCGCCCGCCCGCACTCCTGGTAGTCGCCTAAATCACCTAGACTGGTTCCCCAAGAAAAGGGTTCTTCCCTTGAAGGAGGAAACAGACCGTGAGCAACAATCGCGACAACGGCACCGGCCGTCCGAACTGGAACTATGAGGACGACGAGGCAGAGACCTCAATCTTCCCCCGCGCCGAAAGTAACGACACCAACGGCGCAACCGGCGGGGACTCTGGCGGGGCCGAAGACGAGACGCGCATCATTCACCCGGGGCAGGGTCCGGCTCACAGGGCCGATGACGCTGTCGCCGATCAATTCGACACCCAATACCTGCCGGACGGGGTCGCCGGCAGCGCAGGTTACGGGGCCGAGCAGTATCCGCCGCATGGGGCGGCTGGTCAACCGGACTACCAGAACGGGCAGCCTCCCCAGTATCGCCACGGTCAGCCCCAGTACCAGCAGGGGCCACCCCAGTACCAGCAGGGCCCACCACCGGGCTACGGTGCCGGCTACCCCGGACCGCAAGGGCCAGGCCCACAGCAGGGCTATCAGCAGCCGCCGAATGGCTACCCGCCGCGCCAGCCACAGCAGCACGGCAACCCCCAGTTCAGCGGCGGAGCCCAAGGGCAGAATGGCCAGGGCAAGCGGCGCACCCCAGTGGGGCCCATCCTGGGAATCCTGCTGGTCATCGCCCTGCTGATCGGCGGGTTCATGTGGTGGAATAACCGCTCCGACGAGTCGGCGGACGACAAGACCTCGAGCTCGACGACCACAACCACCACCGTCACCACCGAGCCGAGCACCGAAGCGCCGGAGACGCAGGAGCCGAGTCGCGGCCCCAGCCTGGATGATCTGCGCAATCGCCTCGGCGGCCGCGACAACCAGGACTCGGGTACGCAGCAGCCGGGCGGGGATCCTAACCCAGCACCGGAGGGGAATAACCCAGGCAATGGCACTGGCGGCATTCAGCTGCCCGACACAAGCCAGCTCGAACAGGACCTGCGCAATCGCGCCGACGAGCTGATCAACCAGCTGGGCTAACACCCAGCGCCAGCCCGCGGGCTGTTGCTGTGCGCCCGCCGACGCAGGCTTGAGAAGTTGAACCAGGCCTAGGGCGACCTAGAGGGTCGGGGTTTCACCCCGGAGTTCCTTGATCCGCTCCTTCTCGGCGGCGAGCACCTCGCTCATGACCTGCTGGTCAGTGATATCCATGGCCTCCGGATTCTGCTGGGCGGCCACCGAGTCCCGGGCATAGGAATCGAACAGTTCCCGCTTAGTTGCCAGCAGCAGATGCAGTTGCTCCTCCACGGAATCCGGAGTGAGCAGCCGGTGTACCTCCACGGGGTTGATCTGGCCCATGCGGTGGGCGCGTGCGATGGCCTGCGCCTCGACCGCCGGATTGAGCTGCGGCTCGATGAGAACCACGTGGTTCGCCGCCTGGATATTGAGCCCTTCGCTGGCGGCATTGATCTGAGCGACGAGCACCGCGCCAGGCTCAGCTGCCGTGAAATCATCCACTGCCTGCTGGCGTTCCTGGTGGCTCACCCCGCCCGCGATCGGGCCGAATGCCCGGTCGCCGAGGCTACCCATGAGGTGATCGAGCACGCCGCGGAAGTACGTGAACACGATCGTCTTATCGTCGTCCAGACCATCGGTGAGCAGCTCGGCGAAGCGTTCCATCTTCGCCGACCCCGGCCCGCTGAAGCTCTGCCGCATCTGCATGAAGTTGCCCGCTTCGACGGCCTCGTTGTACTTCTCGCGGTCTGACTCCCGCGCCTCGATCCATTCCTCCGTTTCGGTCAGCGGGGGCAG
This sequence comes from Corynebacterium sp. HMSC22B11, assembly GCF_001815965.1. Taxonomy (NCBI): domain Bacteria; kingdom Bacillati; phylum Actinomycetota; class Actinomycetes; order Mycobacteriales; family Corynebacteriaceae; genus Corynebacterium; species Corynebacterium sp. HMSC22B11. The sequence goes on from NZ_KV823470.1 coordinate 40,911, forward strand.
CTCGGCGAGGACGTCGCTCTGGTTGCGGCGCAGGTAGCGGCGCGCGACGACCTTGCGGAACTCACGAGCGCTCCTGCGTGCCTTTTCGAGCTTGGGCTCGAGCTCTGGGTCGAGGTAGCCCAGCAGCGTCTCCATCTCCGACACCCGGTTCTCCAGCGGGGTGCCGGAAAGGTAGGTAACGACGTCCGTCCGTGCGGTGAGTTGCTGCACTCCCTGGGCTTGCTTGGACTTGGGGTTCTTTGCCCGGTGCGCCTCGTCGACGACGAGCGCGCCGAATTTAAGGTCACCGGTCATGATTGTGGAGTCCCCGCGCACCTCGGGGAACCCCACGATGGCGACCCCGCCCCGGTTGCTGAAGGTCTCGTAGGCGGCATCTTTGTAAGGCCCGGCGATGAGGTGGGGTTCAAGATCCGTGAACTTTTTGATCTCTCGTTCCCAGTTGATGCGCAGGCTGGGTGGGCAGATCACCACAAAGTGCTTCTCGCCGCGGGTGGCGAGGTGGGCGAATACCGCGAGGGCTTGCATGGTTTTACCCAGGCCCATTTCATCTCCGATCAGGACCTTGCGCTGGGCAAGCGCATACCTTGCCCCGAAGTCCTGGTAGCCACGCAAGCTCGCGTGCAGCACGCCACGGAGAGTGATCTCCTCGATGGATTTGGCGATGTCCTCCGGCACGGCGGTGGCGGACTTGTCATCGCCGAAGGCGTGAAATTCGGCCGCGCGGATGGCGTAGAGATTCCACGCCTGCTCTGCAGACAGCGGGGTGCCTCTGGCCGGAATCCTCGTCAGCTCCGCCTGCGTGATCAGACGCGGACCATCGGCCGGGCGGGCCAGCGCGTAGTCGCTGACACCTTGCGCGGAGGCGTCGATGCCCTCCGGCAGCGCCAGGAACGGGCCCGCGAGATTCGCCTCGCGTCGCTGCTCGCGGAACTGGAGCAGCTCAGCCAGTGCCCGGACGTAGGCGGTGGAGGGGCCCTTATCCCGGTAGTCGATCACCGCGGGCTGGTCCGCACGCATTTCGGCGGCGTAGCGCTTCGCCGCGGCGATGGCCTGCCGAGCGGTCTGTTCCCCCACGCCGTCGTATCGGGTGAGGTCACTGACGGTGGCGGCCTCGATGTCCAGGAGATTCAGGTGTTGCAGGGGGCCTAAGCGCAGGGACGTCGATGGCGTGAGTTGGTCGAGGATCTGGATGTCGGTCTGCCTTAGCTCCGCGTCCGCGAGCTTGGTCTTCAGGGATCGCTGCTGGCTCTCGACTTCGGCCAACAGTGATTTCTCGGTGGCTTCGACTTCCGCCAGCCGCGCGAGTGCTTGCCGGTGGACATCGATCTCCTCGGGCTGGTGCCAGTGCACCTCCCATCCGGTGAGCTTTTCCAGTTCGGAGGTGATCGCCGGGCGCATTGTCGCGAGATCGATACCCAAGAACTGGCCGCGATCCGTGGAACCCAGGGCAGCATCCACACCGGTTAGCACGGAGTGAACAGTGGCGCTGTCGATGGCAGCGTACATGTGGTACGTGTCGATCTGAGCCTGCGGACGGGAACGGAACAGGCGGCGCAGGCCCCGGTACTCGGCGAGCTTCTTCAGCTCAGGACGCTGCGCTTCAAGCTCGTCGCGGCTCGGGATCGCGCCGACGGTCTGCAGCGAGGAGTTGAGCTCGTTCCAGGGAATGCTCGGGGCTTGGCCTGGTGCGAGGGTTCGCAGGAAGGCGGCCGTGCTGAGATTCTGGCCAAAGCCGAAGAGGCGGGCGGAGTTCTCGGAACAAAGAGTGGGGGCGGGGCCGCCCTCGCGGAGCCGGTTGACCCGCTCGGTGGTGGCCTCCCAGTGGAAACGCACGTCGATGAGCCCGTCAATGAGCGAATCGATGCGTTGGACCGTGACTTCTTGGCCGCCGATATTCACGCCGAACATCCTATCAACGCCCGTGTCGGCAGACCGGGCGAAATGAGGCGAGGGGAGTGGCGACGGAGAGGGGAAAATGACGGCGAAATGTAGCCTGCGTCACTATGCTGGAAAATATAACTATCTACCGACAAAACGGAGGTTTCACATGGTGCAGCGAGTAGGCATCGTCGGAGCAGGACTCATGGGAGCTGGAATCGCAGAGGTTGCTGCGAAGTCTGGCGCGGACGTCCTCGTCTGGGAGCTGAAGCAGGAGGCCGTCGACGCCGGCCAGGCGCGAATCGAGAAGTCCCTGGATAAGGCGGTGGAGCGCGGGAAGCTCTCCGCAGAGGACCGGGACGCCACCCTGTCCCGTCTGAGCTACACCACCAACCTGGAGGACTTCGCGGACCGCGAGATGGTCATGGAGGCCATCGTCGAGAACGAGAAGATCAAGAAGGACGTCTTCGCGCAGCTCGACGAGATCGTCGAAGACAAGACCGCGCCGCTGTGCTCCAACACCTCGTCGCTGCCGATCCAAACCATCGCCTCGGCGACGAAGAACCCGGAGCGCGTGCTCGGCCTGCACTTCTTCAACCCGGTTCCGGTTCTGCCTCTCGTGGAGGTCATCCCGGCGCTGACCACCTCTGAGGAAGCCGTGGAGAAGGCGCAGACCTTCGCGACCGAGAAGATGGGCAAGACCGCCATCCGTGCGAAGGACCGTTCCGGCTTCATCGTGAACTTCCTGCTGGTGCCGTACATGCTCTCCGCGATCCGCATGGTGGAGCAGGGCGTGGCCACCGCAGAAGACATCGACACCGGCATGAAGCTGGGCGCCGCGCACCCGATGGGCCCGCTGACCCTGGCCGACATGGTTGGTCTCGACACTTGTGCCTTCATCGCGGACGTCATGTTCGAGGAGTTCGGCGACCCGACCTACTCCTGCCCGCCGCTGCTGCGCCGCATGGTGCAGGCCGGCCACTTCGGCCGCAAGTCCGGCAAGGGCTTCTACGAGTACTAAAAACTATCTCCGCCGCCCGCGGTTTTTCTGTATCGTGGGAGGGGCAACGGAACATTCCAACTTCTAGGAGGAAGCACATGTCTATCGACGACATCAAGGGCAAGGCAAAGGAAGCTTTCGGCGACGCAACGGGCGACGAGTCCACCAAGGCTGAGGGCAAGATCGATCAGGCTAAGTCCGATCTGCAGGACAAGGCTAACGAGGTCAAGGACAAGGCTGCTGAGGCCTTCAACGACGCGACCGACAAGTAAAGAATTTTCCCTCGTTTAAGCCCCTGGGCGTGAGCCCCGGCGCTTAAGCCGAAAATTTTTGAGGCTCCCAACCGGTTTTCCGGTGGGAGCCTTTCTTGTCGTCGCGTCGCCTGGGCCCGGGGCGAGCCCGGGTTCTTAGCCTTCCGTGGGCTCCTCCTCCGGATCGCCCTCCCAGAAGCCGAAGCGCTTCAACCGCTCGCGGTCGGCCGCCGAGGTCGAGCCCGTGAGCTTCAGCAGTTCGGAATAGATGCCCCCGGAGGTCGCCAGCTCCGCGGGGGAGCCAACCTCGTCGACGCGGCCCTCGTCCAGGGTGACGATGGTGTCCACGTTTGCGATCGTGGATAGCCGGTGGGCGATGACCAGCGTGGTGCGTCCCTCCATCAGCTGCTCCAGGCCTGCCTGGACCACGCGCTCGGCCTTGGTATCCAGTGCGGAGGTGGCCTCATCCAGTACCAGTACGGGTGCGTCCTTCAACATCGCGCGGGCCACCGCGATGCGCTGTTTCTGGCCACCGGAAAGCCGCAGGCCCCGCTCGCCGATGACCGTGTCGTAGCCATCGGTGAAGCCCATGATGAACTCGTGCGCATTTGCGCGCTTGGCGGCGTCCTCGATCTCCGCCTGGCTGGCATCCGGGGTGGCGTAGGCGATGTTCTCCCGGATCGTGCCGGAGAATAGCGCCGGCTCCTGGAAGACCACGCCCACCGAGGATCGTAGTTCCGCGCTGGTCAACGTCGAGACGTCCTTACCGCAGACGGTGAGCGTCCCAGCAGTGGGCTGGTACAGGCCCAGCAGGAGGTTCACCAGGGTGGACTTCCCGCCGCCGGACTCGCCGACCAGCGCCACCGTCTGGCCCCGCTGGGCGCTGAAGCTCACATCGTGGATGACAGGCTCGCCGGGCAGGTACTCGAAGTCCACGTCCCGGAACTCGAACACCGGCCCGGACTCCGGGGCGGAGAGCTGCGGGACGAGCGCGGCGTCCACGGTCTCCTGGTCGACGAGCATGCTGCCTCCCGGCCGGGAAGCGTCCCGCAGGGCGGGGGCCGTCGTCGGCTCCTCCAGTTCCTCCATTGCCTCGAAGTACTCGCGGGAACCGGCGGCGGCGCGCTGGGCGGTGTCCACCAGCCAGCTCATCATGCTGGCCGGCTGGCGGGCCATGACTACCAGCTGCAGCAGCAGAACCATATCGCCGAGCGTGAAGCGCCCGTTGATCGTCTGCCAGAACAGGGTGAGGTAGATGGCGAAGAAGATGATGTTCATCCCGCCCATGCGGAAGATGTCCATCATGTGCCAGTAGCGGGACTGCACGCGGGTGATCTGCACGGTGTCGTCGAAGTGCTTCTGGAAGATACGCAGCTCGCGCAGCTCCGTGACGAAGGACTTGACCACCTTCACCTGCCCGATGACCTCAGCGAACCGGCCCTGGGCGGTATCGATGTGTTCGTTTTTCTCCTTCTCCCAGACGATCCACTTCCGGCTCGTCAGCGCGGTGAGCCACAGGTACATCGGGAAGATGATGGCCAGTAGCAGGGCCAGTGGCCAGTAGTAGATCGCGGTGATGACCAGGATCATCGCCACCGTCAGCAGCATCGAGAAGAAGTTATTGGCGAAGGACTGCAGGAACTGGGTCAGCCCCAGGATCGAGCGGTCCAGCCGCGAGATGATGGTGCCCGTGACCTGCTTGTCGTAGTAGCTCTGCGGCAAGCTGAGCAGCTTCGCGAAGTAGCGGTTGGAGAGGATCTGCCGCATTCGGGTGGCCATCACGTCACCGAACCAGCCGCCGATGTTGCGCACCAGGTTATTGGCCAGCTCCACCCCGAGCAGGGCCACCGCCAGCCAGATCACGGTCTGCAGCGCGGTGTCGCGGGAGAGCTCGCCCTGTACCGAGGCCACGATCGTGTCGGTGGCGTTCTTCACCAGGAATGGTGCGGCCAGAGCCAGGCCGGCGGTGAGGATGCTCGAGATCATCACGATCACGTAGAAGGGCATGAGCTCCTTCGTGGACCGCAGGATCCTGCCGAAAGCGGCAATCATGTACTCGGGTGCTCCTTCGTTGGGCTTGAGGTCTAACAACCAAGAAGCCTAGCTAAGAGGGCAGACAAGTCTTAAGCGCTCTCTCCGAAGCTCGCCGCAGCGATCCGATCCAACGCCTGAGTGAGAATCTCCCGCGAGGTCGCGAAGTTGATCCGCAGGTGTCCGGCCCCACCGGCGCCGTAGATGGCACCCGTGTTAAAGGCCACCTTCGCCCGCTGAAGGATCTGCTCCGCTGGATCTGTTGGTCCCGCCGGATCCGTCGACGTTTCGCTGTCCGCGCCCGTGGTCGCACCCAGCCCCGGGACGTCGCGGACATCCACCCACAGCAGGTAGGTCCCCTCCGGGCGATGGAATGTCGCGCCGGGCAGGATCTCGGGCAGGCGGCGTTCGAGCAGGTCGAGGTTGCCGCTGAGGTAGTCGATCTGTTCCTCCAGCCAGCCGGACTCGTCGCGGTAGGCGGCGGTCGCGGCGGCGATCCCGATGGTGGATGCCTCCCCGGTGCGCAGCTTGTGCACTCCGGCCATGATCTCGCGGTCGCGCGGGGAGCTCAGGATCATTTGGGCGCACCGGAGGCCGGCGGTGTTCCACCCCTTCGACGTGGCGGTGACCGTGATGGTGTTCTCTGCCGCGATCTCGCTGACCGAGGCGGCCGGGGTGTGCTGGTGTCCCGGATAGACGATGGGGGCGTGGATCTCGTCGGAGATGACCCGCACGTCGTACTTCGCCGCCAGCTCCACGACGTCGCGCAGTTCCTCCTTGCTGAACACCCGGCCGAGCGGGTTATAAGGATTACACAGGATCAGCGCCCCGGCCGGCGCAGTTGAGTTTTCCTCTTCCGCTTGCCTGTTGTTTCCCGCCCCCTTTTCGACGACGACGCGCCCGCGGGTGGTTGCGGTGCCGGATGCGAAGGCCTCCTCCAGGGCTGCGAGGTCGAAGCGGCCCTCCGGAGTCATGGCGACCTCGATTGCAGGCCGACCGGTGACGCCGGGAATCTCGAAGAAGGGGTTATAGGCGGGCACGGGCAGCACGATCGCGGAGCCAGCGGGGGTGAGTTCCTCGACGGCGATTTTCACGCCCGTGACCACGTCGGGGACAGAGCGAACCCAGTCGGGGGAGAAGCTCCAGCCGAAGCGGCGCTCGTAGAAGCCGGCGAGCGCTTCCCGCAGCTCCACGTCGTCAGCGGAGTAGCCGAAGTATTCGCGGTCCACGCAGTCCTGGATGGCGTGGGCAACGGCGGGGCAGGTGTGGAAGTCAGACTCCGCGACCCACATGGGGATGACGTCATCCGGGTAGCCGCGCCACTTCTTCGTTCCGCGGCGGCGCAGTTCCGCCAGTGTGGGCAGTTCGAGTGTGCTGGAGTTGTGGCTAGTCATGGGCAACAGTGTACGCACCTGGTTGGGGGGTATAGACAACTCTGTCTATGTTCCGGGCGTGGGTGGTTAGCTAGGATGAGTTTCTATTGAACGCCAGATTGAGAGGTGGGTAGGGAAGCGACCTGCCTGTCGTGGCCCGGTGACTATCCCTCCCGTGACTGATGAAGGAAGGTCAATATGAAGAATAAAACTCTGCGGATCGGCGCAGGCATCGTCGGCGTGACCCTGGCGGCAGGCCTTGTCGCGTGCTCGGAGGAGGATACCGCTGCCCAGGGTGGGCGCACGATCGACAACTGCGGCATGGAGATCTCGATCGAGGAAAAGCCGGAGCGCATCGTCACCCTGCGCCAGGCCACCACCGAAAATCTCTTCGAGCTGGGCCAGAAGGACAAGATGGTCGGCACCAGCTCCCTGCGCGACAAGGTCCAGCCGAAGTGGCAGGAGGCCTATGACAGCATTCCGGTGCTGAACAAGACCGTCGCGACCGCGGAACAGGTGCTTGACGTGGACCCGGACTTCATCGTCGCCACCCAGCGCGGCAGCTTCGTCGAAAGCCTCACCGGCACCCGCGAGTTCTGGGCAGATAACGGGGTGCGCACCTTCGTCTCGAATACCGACTGCCCGGCGGATGGTACGACCGGCTTCGAGAACCTCCAGAAGGACTACGAGCAGCTGGGCCAGATCCTCGGCGCAGAAGACGAGGCTAAGAAGCTGATCGACCAGACACAGGAGGCCGTCGATAAGGCGGATGTGAACTCCGGCAAGTCCCTCGCCTTCCTCTTCAACATCAACGACGCCGCCCCGTGGGTCGACGGCCGCTATGGCATCTCCAACGACATCGCGAAGCTTACCGGCTCGACCAACGTCTTCGAGGACCTCAAGGAGGCCCGCAACGAGGTCAGTTGGGAGGCTTTCGCGGAGAAAGACCCGGACTACATCGTCGTCGCTGACCTCTCCGGCCGTGGCCTGCCGATGGATACCGCGCAGGAGAAGATTGACGAGCTCAAGCGCGAGCCTGCGACCAAGAACATGAAGGCGGTGCGCGAGAACAAGTTCATCGTCGTCCCGGGCGTTGGCCTGGACCCGTCCGTGCGCTCCATCGAGCCGCTGGAGATCATCGCCAAGGAAGTCTCCAAGGACGACTAGCTCCTAGGCGCCCGCCCACCGGCCCCACGGTCGTGTCTGGGCGGGTCGCTACACTGGAGCGCATGTTAGATTTCGACACGCCTTCCAGCCTTCCCTACGAGCTGCCGGACTTCGCCAACGTCGAGGTCAGCGAACTCGTTCCGGCCTTCTTCACCGCTGTGGATGATCACGCCGCAGAGATTGCCGCCATCGCGGGGAACCCCGAGGAGCCGACCTGGGAGAACACCCTGGAGGCGCTCGAGACCTCCGGGCGGATGCTCGACCGCGTGCTCGCGGTGATCTTCAACTATGCCGGCACGATGGCCACCCCGGAGATTCGTGACGTTGAGGAGGCGGTCTCCCCGCCACTGGCGAAGCACTTCTCTGAGCTCTACCTCAATGAGGCCCTGTGGGAGCGCATCAAGCGGGTCGACGAGAACACTCAGATTGAGGAGGGGAGCGAGGAGGCTGCGCTCATGGCCTACTGGCGCCGCAAGTTCCGCCGGGGTGGGGCGGAACTCGCCCCGGAGCAGCGGGATGAGCTCAAGCAGATCGACGAGAGCCTCGCCGAGCTATCCACTCGCTTCGGCCGCGTCCTGCAGGAGCAGACCGAGGCCTCCGCCGTGTTGATTACCGAGGAGTCGGAGCTCGCCGGCCTCAGTGAGGCCACCCGCGAGGTGCTGGCCGCTGATGCGAAGGAGGCCGGCAAGGAAGGCTGGCTTATCCGGCTCGGCCTGCCCAGCGTGCAGCCCATCCTGGAGTCCCTCGAGAATCCGGAGGTCCGCCGCCGGGTTTACGAGGCCTCCTTGCAGCGGGCTGCCGCAGCCAACGATGAGACCCTCAAGGAGATCGCCCGCCTCCGCGCCCGCCGCGCAGCGCTCCTGGGCTACGCCTCCCACGCGGACTTCGTGGCGGAGGAGGAAACCGCCGGTTCCGTCGATGCCGTCAAGGGGCTTTTGAACCAGGTGATTCCCGCCGCGGTGAGCAACGCCCACGGCGAGTACAAGCGACTGCTGGACAAGCAGGCTGTCTCCGCCGGTGCTGCCGGCGAGGAGAACCCGGAGCTGACGGGCGCGGACTGGGCCTACTGGTCCGCCCAGCTGAAGCAGGAGGAGCTCTCGGTCGACGAGGAGGAGCTGCGCAGCTACTTCCCACTGGACCAGGTCCTCATCGACGGCGCCTTCTACGCCGCCCAGCGCCTCTATGGCATCGAGGTTGTCCGCCGCGCAGACCTCGAGGGCTACCACCCGGAGGCCCTGGTCTGGGAGGTCCGCGAAGGTGCGGACAGCAGCTACCCGGGAGCGACCCCCGGGGAGGGCATCGGCCTGATCATCACGGACATGTACGCCCGCCCGACCAAGCGGGGAGGCGCGTGGATGAGCAGCTTCGTGGATCAGTCCGACCTGCTGGGAACCAAGCCGGTCGTCGTCAATGTCCTCAATGTGGCTAAGCCGGCCGAACTCGCGCCGGGCGAGGTGGGGCGGGCGCTGCTCAGCCTCGACGAGGTGGCCACCGTCTTCCACGAGTTCGGCCACGCCCTGCACGGGTTGCTCTCCGAGGTTCGCTACCCGAGCCTGTCCGGCACCTCCGTGCCGCGCGACTTCGTGGAGTTCCCCTCCCAGATCAACGAGAACTGGGCCCTCCAGCCGGAGATTCTGGCCAATTACGCCAAGCACGTGGATACCGGCGAGGTGTTGCCCGCCGAGCTGGCCGCCGCCGTCCAGAAGCAGGCGCAGTGGGGCGAGGGATTCGCCACCACCGAGTACGTCGCCGCCTGCGTGGTGGACCTGGCCTGGCACCAGCTCACCGAAGACGAGGCTGCCCAGGTCACGGACATCGCCGCCTTCGAGCGCCGCGCGCTCGAGGAGGCTGGCATTGATATCGCGGATAAGATCGCCCCGCGCTACCGCTCCGCCTACTTCAATCACATCTTCGCCGGCGGCTACTCGGCGGACTACTGGTCTTACCTCTGGGCGGAGGTGCTGGACGCCGATGGTTTCCAGGCCTTCGTCGACACCGGGGCCGCCCGGGAGGCTGCGTTGGACGCTGACGATGGGGCGACGACCAGCGGTGCAGATGCTGACGAGATCGATCCGGACGACGTCCGCTTCGCTGGGGAACGCTTCCGCCGCATGATCCTCTCGCGCGGTGCGACTATCGACTACGAGGATGCATTCTGGATGTTCCGTGGCCGCCAGCGCAGCGTCGAACCACTGCTGCGCCGCCGCGGTCTGGCCGGTGCGGTTAACGGCTAAGCGTCCGCAACGAGTAGATTCTCGGTAGAGAGAACATGAATTGGCTGATCAACGCCTCGGTATGGATCCAGGCTCCGGTGGTGGTGGCATTCCTGCTTGCCTTCGCCGGGGGCACCTCCTGGCTGCTCAACAAAGTGCTGTGGGGGATCATCCCGCGCAGCGCTGAGGAAGCCGAGGTCCTGGGGCCGGAGAGCGTGAAGCTGCTGGCAGCGCAGGTTGAAAAATCTGCGACCCCGGGGCATGCCCAGCAATCCTCGGGTGCTCAGCCAGAGGGTGGCGCCAGCGCCGAGGATGGGCGCGGCGGTGAACAGGAGAGTGTGTAGGAAACCATGAAGCACCATTCGAAGGTTCGGCAGGCCCTTGCCCTGCTGCTCGTGCTCCTTCTCGTGGCGTGGCTCGCGACTAACGTCCTCTAAGGTCCTCACCCCTCGGCGGTGGGGGAGGCCCGCAAAGATGCGCTACTCGGGAAAATCGGCGTTTTAGTGATCTACACCACTTATGTGTGTTTTTATAGCTGTAGCGAAATCTATTACTGAGCTACGGTCCACAAAGGAGAATGATGAGGACGGAATACACCTCAGAACCGCTGTATACCATCGGCGAGAACGAGACGATTCTGACCGCGCTGCGTGACCTGCAGAAAGATCACCCAAGCGTGGTTTCCTTCAGTCGCCCCAAGAACTTCGACTGGGAGGATGTCACCACCACCCAGTTCCTCGACGAGGTTTACGCCGTCGCCCGCGGTCTCATCGCCAATGGGGTGAAGGCCAAGGACCGCGTCGTCATCATGTCGGAAACCCGCTACGAGTGGTCGCTGCTCGACCTGGCGATCCAGGCGGCTGGCGCGATCTCCGTGCCGATCTACCCCTCCTCCTCGACCTCCCAGTGCGCTTGGATCGTGCAGGACTCCGGCGCCAGCTTTGCCGTCGGTGAGACCCAGGAGCACTGCGAGCGCCTCGAGAACTTCATCCCTGAGGACGGCACCCCCACCGAGAAGGAACCACTGACCCGGGTGCTGGGCTTCAACCGCGGCGCCGTCGACATCCTCATCAACGACGGCCGCGATAAGAAGATCTCCCAGGACGAGGTCGAGGCCCGCATCGCTGACGTGCGGACCAGCGATGTCTGCTCCATCGTCTACACCTCCGGTACCACCGGCCGGCCCAAGGGCTGCATGGTGCTGCACTCCAACTGGCTCAGCGAGGCCCGCGGTCTGGAAACCCACCCGATCGGCCGGCTGGGCATGCCGGGCAAGAGCGCGGTGACCTTCCTGCCACTGGCCCACGTGCTCTCCCGCGCGGTGTCCTACCTGCTGCTCATCACCGGCTGCACCCAGACCCACTGGTCGGATTTCGGCACCCTGGTCACTGAGTTCCAGCGCTCCAACCCGAACCTGATCCTGGGCGTGCCGCGTGTCTTCGAGAAGGTTCACGCGGGGATGCGCGCCAAGGCCTCCGATGGATCCAAGGTCGGCGAGAAGCTCTTCGAACGCGCCGAGAAGATCGCCGTGGAGTACTCCAAGGCGCTGGACACCCCGCAGGGGCCGAGCTTTGCCCTGAAGACCAGCCACGCCATCTTCGACAAGCTGATCTACTCCAAGGTTCGCGAGGCTATGGGCGGGGAGCTGGAGTACGCCATCTCTGGCGGCTCGGCACTCAACACGGAGCTCATGCACTTCTTCCGCGGCGTCGGCGTGTACATCTACGAGGGCTACGGACTGACCGAGTCCACCGCCGCCATCACCGTGAACTTCGAGCCGGATAACATCATCGGCACCGTGGGCCGCCCCGTCGGTGGCAACACCGTCCGCATCGCCGACGATGGCGAGATCCTGCTCAAGGGCGACGTCGTCTTCGGTGGCTACTGGAATAACGAGGAGGCCACCAAGGAGGCCTTCGACGAGGACGGCTTCTATGCCACCGGCGACCTGGGTGCCCTGCTGCCGACCGGCCACCTGCGCATCACCGGCCGAAAGAAGGAAATCCTCGTCACCGCTGGCGGCAAGAACGTCTCCCCGGGTCCGCTGGAGGACATCCTGCGCTCCGCCCCGCTGATCTCCCAGGCCATGGTCGTGGGCGATGACCAGAAGTTCATCGGCGCGCTGATCTCCCTGGATGAGGATGCGGTGGAGGGGTGGAAGGCCCGCCACGGTATCTCCGCTGGCACCTCTATTCGCGAGCTGGCGAAGAATGCGAACCTGCGTGGCGAGGTTCAGGACGCGATCAACGAGGCCAACCAGTCGGTCTCCCACGCGGAAGGGATCAAGAAGTTCCGCATCGTTCACCGCGATTTCGAGGAGGAGCGCGGCGAGGTCACTCCGTCGATGAAGCTCAAGCGCTTCATGGTGGAGAAGAACTTCGCCGACGACATCGCCTGGATCTACTCCGAGAAGTAGCTGCCCGGCTCTCCATCGCCGCCCCGCCGGGTGGCGCCGGGAGCCGAAAGCTCACATAAATCCCGGGACACGGCCAAGCCTCCCGGACGTACCCGCATCACTCACATAATGTGATGCGGGTACAGCCTTTTATGCGCCGCCCTACAGGGAAACGGAAGCTAGAAGGCGAAGTGCCGGTTGTCGTGGACGAAGCGAAAAAAAGGGAGGTCACGTGCACTACGATGCGTCGCTGCGCGTGCGCGACCTCACCCAGAACATCTACGACATCGGCGATGAAATCGCCGAACATATCGAGCACATTGCCCAGGCCATCGCGGACTGGGATGGCGAGCTCGTTGAGGACTGCCTGCTCGAATTCACCTCCGTCGTGCGCCAGGGGCGCAAGGAGGTTCGGCCGGGGCTCGCGGAGCTCAACGGCCTGCGCCAGGCCTTCGTCTCCGGCGTGCGCAGCGGCGAGATGTCCAATACTTTCCACCACCCCGGGCGCACCCTGTCCTTCCTGCGCAAGGGTGCACCCACACCACCGTCCGCGGATGCTGGGGCTGGAGCCGGGGCGACGTCCTCATCGCGGGACGCTGACGACGGAGCCCGGCCACAGATGGCGACGACCGTCGGCTGGCGGCTGTGGCTGCGCGAGCGCAATGAGGAACTCATCGGGGAGTTGGAGAAGCTCGCCGAGTGGGTTGTTCAGCAGACCGACCTGGCCATCAACGCGCAAGCCGTGCTGTTGCCACAGGTCTTCAACGAGGCGGAGAAGCGCACCCGCCAGATCGTGGCGCACTGGCAGGAGGGCGTGGCCAAGCAGCCCGCCGTGGCACAAGCCATGCGCGGGGAAGCCCCGCCGCAGTTCCTCGCCGAGCGGGCTCGTATTGAGCAGCTCATCGCAAAACTGACGAAGCGCCGCGGCCGGGTAGTGTAGCTGGGCATGACCAGCGGGCTGTATATCCACGTGCCGTTCTGCGCCTCGCGCTGCGGCTATTGCGACTTCAACACCTATACCCCCGCAGAGCTGGCCGCCGACCCTGCCAGCATGGGCTCTGCCCAGGGGCGCACTCCGGCGGGCTACCTCGACGCGCTTGAGATCGAACTCGAGTTGGCAGCAGGGGCCTGGGACCGGCGGGGACTCTACGAGGGGGATTCGGACCCCGGGGTGAGCACCGTGTTCTTCGGCGGCGGCACCCCCTCCATGCTGGGCGCCGATGGGCTCGTGCGCGCCCTCAACGCGGTGCGTCGCACTGTCGGCCTGGCCCCGGGGGCGGAGGTCACCACGGAGGCTAACCCGGAGTCCACGAGCCCGGAATTTTTCGCGCGCCTCCGGGAGGCGGGATTCACCCGGATCTCCCTTGGCATGCAGTCGGCGGCGGGGCACGTGCTGAAGGTCCTGGAGCGCCAGCACACGCCCGGCCGCCCGGAGCAGGCGGTGGCGGAGGCCAAGGCCGCGGGCTTCGAGCACGTGAACCTGGACCTGATCTATGGCACTCCCACCGAGCGCGACGAGGACCTGGCCCGCAGCGTGGACGCTGTCATCGAGGCGGATGTGGACCACGTCTCCGCGTACTCCCTCATCGTCGAGGACGGCACCGCGATGGCCCGCAAGGTCCGCCGCGGGGAGCTGCCCGCTCCGGACGAGGACGTCTACGCCGACCGCTACCGCATGATCGATGAACGCCTCGTCGAAGCTGGTTTCCAGTGGTACGAGGTTTCCAACTGGGCCAAGCCGGGCGGGGAGTGCGAGCACAACCTCATTTACTGGCGAGACGGTCAGTGGTGGGGTGCGGGCCCGGGAGCCCACGGTTGCGTGCGGTTACAAGAGGACGCGGCGGCGCAGTACCTGCCTGCCGAGGCTGCGGAGCGCGTGGGAGCGGAATACTTCTCTGGCATCACCCGCCTGGTCAACGCCAAGTACCCCGCCCGCTACTGGGAGGCCCTCATTCAGCGCCACGCCCTGCCCGCGGTGACCTTCGAGCCGCTGAGCCGAGCCGACCTGGCCACCGAGCACCTGATGCTGGGGCTGCGACTGCGAGAGGGAGTCGCGCTCGCCGGGCTGGCGGGAGCCGAGGCGGAAATCGAGCGTTACCAGCGCCTGGGGCTGCTCGCGGTTGACGCGAACGCGCAGCGTCTGCGGGTCACGGAGCAGGGCCGCTACCTGGTCGACGGCATCGTCACCGATCTGCTGCTCGCCATGGAGTGATCATGGAGTGAATCCAGCCTTTCGCCTAGGCTGGGGGAGAAACAGAATAGATGGTGGTGAGCAATTTTCCGTGACTAATCGCGTGCCAAAGAACCGCGCGTCGCTGTCGACCCAGCAACGCCGCAGCGAGGTGCTGCGCGCCATTGTGTCGGACTACATCTCCCTGCAGGAGCCCGTGGGTTCCAAGATGCTCCTCGACCGGCACCAGCTGGGGGTGTCCTCCGCGACGATCCGCAACGACATGGCCGCCCTCGAGAAGGATGGCTACATCACCCAACAGCACACCAGCTCCGGGCGCATCCCCACTGCGAAGGGTTACCGCCACTTCGTGGACGGCATCCACGCGGTTAAGCCGATGAGCATGCCGGAGCGGCGAGCGATCCTGGACTTTCTGGAGCACGGGGTGGACCTCGAGGACGTCCTGCGCCGCAGCGTTCAGTTGCTGGCTCAGCTGACCCGCCAGGTGGCGGTCGTCCAGCTGCCGGATATGCGCATCGGCCGGGTGAAGCACTGCGAGCTCGTGCACCTTTCCACCCACCGCCTGCTCGTCGTCCTCATCACAGACACCGGGCGGGTCGACCAGCGCAACGTCGACCTCGCGGAACCGCTCGCCGAGTCCGACCTGCCGCGCGTCCGCGACTTGGTGAACCACAGCGTCGTCGGGCTGACCCTGGAGGAGGCCTGCGCGAAGATCGCCTCCCTAGCCCAGGAGGCCCGGTCGAAGACGGTGCCCGCGGAGCTGCGGCCGGCCCTGATCGCGGTGGCGACCGTGCTGATGGAGACCATGGTGGAGCGCCCCAACGACCGGCTCATCCTCGCTGGGACCCCGAATATCGCCCGGGTGGGGGAATTAACCCCGGTGCTCGAAGCGTTGGAAGAACAGGTCGTCGTTCTCAAACTCCTCTCTGGGGTCCGCGACATGGGTATCCAGGTCAGCATCGGCGAGGAAAACGAGGACGAAGAGCTGCGCAGCGCCTCGGTGATCTCCACCGGTTACGGCGCGGAAAACGCGGTCATGGGCGGGCTCGGTGTGCTGGGCCCAACCCACTTGGACTACCCCGGCACGATGTCTAAGGTGACCGCAGTGGCGCACTATGTATCCCGGATTCTGGCCGGGGAGTAGACTGCAAGTTTGGTTTCGATAGCGAGCAAAGGGGATAAAACTCACCGTGGCCCGTGACTATTACGGCATTCTTGGCGTGGACCATAACGCCACCGATTCGGAGATCAAGAAGGCTTATCGCAAGGTCGCCCGCAAGTACCACCCGGACGTCAACCCGTCCGAGGACGCGGCGGAGAAGTTTCGGGAGGCAACCCTTGCCCAAGAGGTTCTCCTTGACCCGCAGAAGCGCCAGATTGTGGACGCCGGTGGCGACCCAGAGGAGCCGGGCTTCGGCCAGCCGGGCGGCGGCGGTGGATTCGGCACCGGCGGACTGGGCGATATCTTCGACGCCTTCTTCGGCGGTGGCGGCGGGGGAGCGGGCCAGCGCGTCCCCCGTGTGCGCCGCGGCAACGATGCGCTGCTGCGCATCTCGCTGAGCCTGGAGGAGATCTACTCCGGCATCAAGCACGAGGTCACCGTGGACACCGCGGTGCTGTGCGAGCCTTGCGAGGGGACGGGGTCGCAGTCCAAGTCTGAGCCGGTAGGCTGCCCCACCTGTCACGGGCAGGGCCAGGTCATGGAGGTTCAGAACTCCATCCTGGGCCGCGTGCAGGTCGCCCGCCCGTGCCACCGCTGCGGCGGCACCGGCGAGATTATTGAGGATCCGTGCGAGAACTGCCAGGGCGATGGCCGGGTGCGCGCTCGCCGGGACATCGCGGTGAATATCCCGGCCGGTATTTCCGACGGCATGCGCATCCGCATGACCGGTGAGGGCGAGGTCGGCCCGGGCGGCGGCCCGGCCGGTGACCTCTACATCGAGGTCCAGGCCGAGGAGCACCCGATGTTTATCCGCGAGGGCGATAACCTGCACGTCACCATCTCCGTCCCGGCAGTGGACGCCGCGCTGGGGACGAAGACCTCGCTGGAGCTGCTGGATGGCAGCAATGAGTCGGTGGAGATCCCGGCCGGCACTCAGCCGGACGAGCAGATCCGCCTGTCTGGCCAGGGCATGCCGCACCTGCGCCGCGAGGGCCACGGCAACCTGATCGTCCACGTGGACGTCACCGTGCCGACCAACCTGAGCCACAAGCAGCGGGAACTGCTGGAGCAGCTGCGCGACCACTCCAAGGAGGACGTGGCCGTGAACACGAAGGGTGGACAGCACAGCGGCCTGTTCTCCCGGCTGCGCAAGCACTTCTCCCGCGCCTAAAGCGGCGCAATAAGGCCGATAAGGCCGACCTAGCTCAAGCATCCGTGCACCGGCTCAACCAGCCGAGCCACCAGCGGAAGAAGCGGAAAGAATCTAGTGACAGAATCAGTGTTCATCCAGCCCCTGCCTCAGGGTGTCGCGGTCGGTGATTCCGTTCAGCTTACCGGGGCAGAGGCGCGGCACAGCCAGGTCAAGCGCATTGCCGACGGGGAGGCGGTCATCGTCAGTGACGGTGCCGCCACCGCTGTGCGCGGCACGTTCTCGTCTGCGGGAGTGCACGTTTCGGAGCTGCTGGAGTTGCCGCAACCCAGTCCTCGGGTGACGATCGTTCAAGCGTTGCCGAAGTCCGACCGCTCCGAGCTGGCGGTGGATCTGATGGTCCAGGCTGGGGCGGATCGCATCATCCCATGGGCGGCCAGCCGCTGCATCGCCCGCTGGGACAAGAAGGAAGATAAGGCGCTGGCTCGCTGGGAGAAAACCGCGTTCGCGGCCACCAAGCAGTCCCGTCGGCTCGTTCTTCCCGAGATCACCGGGCTGTTGCGCAATCTCACCGACCTACCGAAGCTGGTGCCGGGGCTAGCGAGCCCCGCGAGCACCGCGCGCCTCGGGATGCTTCACGAGGACGCCCGCGGCAGCTTCCGCACCTTCGTTGAGGGTGCTGCCGATGTAGAGGACATCGTCCTGGTCATCGGGCCAGAGGGCGGCATCGCTCCGGAGGAGCTGGCGACCCTCGAGGAGCTCGGCGGCCAAGCGGTCGTCCTCGGCCCCGAGGTGCTGCGCACGGCCACCGCCGGCGCGGTGGCGCTGGGTGCGATTGGCGCCCTCACGGACCGCTGGGGCGCGGTAGGATAAAGCCCATATGGTTCCTCATAATGTCCGCACCCACGGAGCCCACGCAGCGCAATCACCACGCCCGCGAGTCGCCAGCTCCACCCTCGAACTTCCCCCAGAAGCCGTGCTGGCCATCTCCGGTCCAGCAGATGAGAATCTCAGGATCGTCGAAGACGCCGTCGACGCAGACATCCTGACCAGAGGCAACCACCTGGTCTTGCGAGGCGAGGCCAGCGAGGTGAGCCGCACCCGCAAGATCCTGATGGAGATGGCCGCCATCGCTGATCACGGCCAGGCCGTCACCCCGGACGTCACTCGCCGCATCATCGAAATGCTCGACGAGCAGGGCGCGGCGCTGAACTACAAGGCTGCCCCCATCGTCAGCTACCGCGGCAAGGCGGTGCGGCCGAAGACCCTTGGCCAGGAAGAATACGTCGAGGCCATCGACAACTACTCGGTCGTCTTTGGGCTCGGCCCCGCAGGCACGGGCAAGACCTACCTGGCGATGGCCAAGGCAGTGCAAGCGCTGCAGGCCAAGGAGGTCACCCGGATCATCCTGACCCGGCCAGCAGTGGAGGCGGGGGAGAACCTCGGTTTCCTGCCCGGCACCCTGGGCGACAAGATCGACCCCTACCTGCGCCCCCTCCACGACGCGCTGCGGGAGATGGTGGACCCCGAGATCATCCCGCGACTCATGGAATCCGGCGTCATTGAGGTCGCCCCGCTGGCCTATATGCGTGGCCGCACGCTGAACAACAGCTTCGTCATCCTGGACGAGGCTCAGAACACAACGCCCGCGCAGATGAAGATGTTCCTCACCCGGCTGGGTTTCGGGTCGAAGATGGTCATCACCGGCGACCTGACCCAGGTGGACCTGCCGAAGAAACAGCGCAGCGGCCTGGCCGCCAGCCAGGAGATCCTGGATGGGGTGGACGGCATCCGGTTCGCCGAGCTCAGCAGCAACGACGTCGTCCGGCACCGCCTGGTGACCCGCATCGTGGACGCCTATGAGCGCTTCGAGGCTGAAGAGGAGCTCGCCCGCTTGGACCGTGAAGAAGAACAGGAATGGAGAACCCGCTAGTGAGCATCGAGGTTTTTAACGAATCCGGCTGGGGCGAGATCAACGAGGAAGAGCTGATCGACGTCGCCCGCTACACGCTGTGGACCATGGACGTCCACTCCAGCGCGGAGCTGTCCATCCACATCGTGGACGAGGAGACCATCGCCGACCTCCACCTGCGCTGGCTGAACCTGCCGGGTCCGACGGACGTGATGAGCTTCCCGATGGATGAGCTGACCCCGGGCTGGGGCCGCAAGGACGGCCCGCCGACCTCCCCGGCGATGCTGGGCGACATCATGCTCTGCCCGAGTTTCGCGAAGGGGCAGGCCGAGCGCGCCGGCCACTCCCTGGCCCACGAGCTGGACTTGCTGACCGTGCACGGCGTGCTGCACCTGCTGGGCTTCGACCACGTGACCCCGGAGGAGGAGCAGCAGATGTTCTCCATCCAGAACGAGGTCCTGGCGAATTGGTACGACTCCCAGGAGGAGCGCGGCGTGAAGTTCGGCCCGAAGCCAAGCGGTGCTGCAGCCTTCCCGAGCGCGGCCGACCGCGACGACACCGGCTCCGGCAGCTCCTTCAGCACAGGACCAGAAACCGAGCCGAAGTAAATGGACTCCTGGATAATAGCTGGCACTATTGGCCTGATCCTCGCGCTCGCGGTCGGCGCGATGTTCTCCCTTGCTGAGACAGCACTATCCTCGCTCTCTCCGGCGCGGGTCGAATCGCTGGTGAAGGACGAGCGCCCGGGGGCTCGCCGCTTGGCGAAGGTCATGGCCCGCCGCGCGGAGCACATCAACCTGCTCGTCCTGCTGCGCACCCTGTGCGAGGTCACGGGCACGGCGCTGATGGCCGCGGTGTTCGTCGAGGCTTTCGGCCTACACGTTTGGTCTCTGCTTGCCGCGATCCTGCTGACGGCGCTCATCAACTTCGTCGTCATCGGCGTGCTGTCTCGTACTTTGGGACGTCAAAACCCCTACTCCATCTCCCTGGCGGCGGCCCCGCTCCTGCTAGGGGTGAACCGGGTCTTCGGTTTTCTCGCCCGCGGGTTGGTGCGCGCCGGTTCGGTGCTCTCCCCGGGCCGTGGCTTTAGGGATGGCCCGTTCGCCTCGGAGATTGAGTTGCGAGAGATGGTGGACATCGCGACGGAGCGCGGGATCGTGGAGACCGACGAGCGTCGGATGATCCAGTCTGTTTTCGATCTGACGAATACGACTGCGCGCGCGGTGATGGTGCCCCGCACGGAGATGGTGTGGATCGAGGACACCAAGTCCGCCGGGCAGGCGACGAGCCTGTGCGTGCGCTCGGGGCTGTCCCGGCTTCCGGTGATCGGCGAGGACGTCGACGACATCGTCGGCATCGTCTACTTGAAGGACCTGGTCGCGCAGACGTACCACGACCAGGACGCCGGCCGTCACACCCCGGTGACCGAGGTGATGCGCAAGCCGAATTTCGTCCCCGATTCCCGGATGCTCACCGACCTGCTCGAGGACATGCAGCGGGACCAGGTGCACCTGACGATGCTGGTTGACGAGTACGGCGCGGTCGCGGGCCTGATCTCCATCGAGGACATCCTGGAGGAGATCGTCGGCGAGATCTCCGACGAGTACGACGCCGACGAGGACCTGCCGATCGAGGACCTGGGCGATGGCCGCTACCGGGTCAGCTCCCGGCTTTCCCTGGGGGAGCTGGAGGAGCTTTTCCGCGAGCAGCGCTACGAGGGCGGACACCACGGGGAGCCGAGGAACCCCTCCCGTGGCGAGCCTGGAAATGGGGAGGCAGACCACGAGGAACGCGGCGGAGAAGGCTCCTGGGAGGACCGCAGCTGGATTCCGGAGCGGGCCACGGAGATCGAATTCAGCGAGGAGCAGCACGACCAGGCCGACACCGTGGCTGGGCTGGGCGCCCTGGAGCTGGGCAAGGTGCCGATGCCGGGGGCGGAGATCACCACCGCCGGGCTGCACCTGGTCTTCGAGGGCGGTCATAACAAGAGGGGGCGCTACATCGTGAAGTCCGCGGTCGTCAGCCGGGTGGACCCGGGGGAGGAACAGCCCGATGCGGATAGCGCCGAGGCGGTGGGCCCGTCCGGTTCCGGCGAGGCTGCCCCGCGACGCGATGATTCCGCCCCGCGGCCTGCAGTAGGGCAGAATGGGGAGGGTGACTAGCGAGATGAACTTCCCCGATGAGTCGATGCTCCCCGCCGATGCCGCTGCCAACCCAACAGCAGGCAGCCCCGCTGCCGACGGTGCGGGTGCTGGGCTCGGCTTCGACACGCCCGAGGGCTTCCGCTCCGGCTTCGTGAGCTTCGTGGGCCGGCCGAATACCGGTAAATCCACGCTGACCAATGCCCTGGTTGGGGAGAAGATCGCCATCACGGCCGATCAGCCGGAAACCACCCGCCACCCGATCCGTGGGCTCGTGCATCGCCCGAAGGCCCAGATCGTCGTCGTGGACACCCCGGGCCTGCACCGGCCGCGCACACTGCTGGGCGAGCGGCTCAACGACGTGGTCAAGGAAACCTACGTGGACATGGACCTGATCTGTGTGTGCGTGCCAGCCGATGAGAAGATCGGCCCCGGCGACCGCTGGATCGTGGAGAACGTCCGCCAGGTCGCGCCCAAGGTGCCGCTGATGGGCATCGTCACCAAGACCGACAAGGTCTCCAAAGACCGGGTTGGCCAGCAGCTGCTCGGCCTGCACGCCATGCTCACCGAAGCACTCGACGACGCCGAGGTGGACGTCGTCCCACTGTCCGCCCAGGACGGATTCCAGCTGGACACCCTGGTGGACGTCATCGCCGAAAAGCTGCCCGAGGGACCGAAGTTCTACCCAGATGACCACGTCACCGACGACGACACCGAGACCCGCATCGCCGAGCTGATCCGCGAGGCCGCGCTGAGCGGACTGGAGCACGAGCTGCCGCACTCGGTGGCTGTGAAGGTCGATGAGATCCTGCCGTCCCCCACCAGGGAGGGCGTGCTGAACGTGCACGCGGTGATCTACGTGGAGCGGGAGGGCCAGAAGGCCATCCTGCGGGGCCGCAACAACCGCCGCCTGTCGCGGATCGTGCACAACTCTCGCCTCCAGATCATCGAGATGCTGGGGCAGAACATCTACCTGGACGTCCGCCTGAAGGTGGCAAAGAACTGGCAATCCGACCCGAAGGCATTGGAGCGCATGGGCTTCTAAAACCACGCCCGGCCCGGCCACTGGGCGCGTCGCGGCACACCGGCGCGATCGCGCATCCAAGGAGTACACATGGATAACCCCGAGAACCAACCTTCCGACTTCTCGCCCCGCACCCCGGGCGAGCTGACACCTGAGCAGGCCCGGCAAGCCAACGAGACCTTCCTGCAGGGCCAGGGCATGGACCACAGCGCCGGGGACCCCAGCGCCGAGGATCACGGCGCTGGGACTCGTGGTGCTGGGACTCGTGGCGTTGGGGCACACGCTGGCGTGGACGTTGCCCCACGCGCGCCATTCGCAGCGGGGTCGGCGGGCTACCCGGCGGATCAGGACCCGCAGGGTGGCAGCTTCCTCGGCGCGCTTTTCGACTTCAGCTTCCGCCGCTACGTCACCCCGAGCGTGGCCCAGGTGCTGTACATGGTGCTCTTCGTGGTCATCGGCGTGGCCGCGGGGCTGGCGCTGCTGGGTGCGGTGAGCGTGTTCTTCTCCGGTCAGCCGCTGGGCTTCAGCCTGCTGGTCTTCGTCCTGGCTGTCCCGCCGATCGTGCTGATCACGGTGGCGGTGCTGGCGCTGTCCCGCGTCTACCTCGAGGTTGCCGTGTCCCTGATCCGCACCTCCCAGTCTGTGCAGGCCATCGACGCGCGCCAGGAGCAGCGCCTGCGCGCCATGGAACAGGAGCAGAACCAGAACCCGGGACAGAACCATGGCGCGCAGAATTAACCAGCCTGCGCAACAGGGGGCCTTCCTCCGGACCCTGACGGATTTCGGCTTTGACCGCATCCTTTCCCCCGGCTTCATCCGGGTGCTCTACATCCTGGGCATCGTGATCATTCTGGTGAACGCGGTGGTTATGACCTTCGGTTCGATGATCGGGCTGAGTGGGGTGGGCATTTCCATCAACGGCTTCGATGGTTCCGAGTTCTTCACCAGCTCTCCGGAGATCAGCTTCGAGCCGAACGTGGCCAATGTTCTGGTTTCCGGCGTGCTCTACGCTGTCCTCGCCTTCATCGAGATCGCCCTGCTGCGCGTCGGCCTGGAGATGGTCGCCGCCATCGCCGCGACGGCCACGGCCTGGCAGCGGATCCGTCGCCGCTCCGACGCGCACCCCGAGCTCATCGTCTAAGTAGCTGCCTCACGCGGTAGCCTGTCAGCCATGTCATCTTTTTCGCCTCGCCCGAACTTCCGGGACGAGGCTTTCGTCTTGCGCAGCTACAAGCTGGGGGAGGCCGACCTCATCCTCGTGCTGCTGACCCGCAGTCACGGGGTGGTGCGCGCGGTCGCCAAGGGCATCCGCAAGACGAAGTCCCGCTTCGGGGCCCGCCTCGATCGTTTCTCGAAGGTCAACGTGCAGGTCTACCGGGGCCGCAGCCTGGGAAAGATCACGGACGCCGCCTCCCTGGCTAGTTACGCCGGCCCCATCGTCGCGGACGTGGACAAGTACTTCGCCGGGGCCGCGATGCTGGAGCTCGCCCAGATCCTCTCCACCGCGGAAGGGTCCTCCGAAGCCGTCTTTTCTAGCTTGGACGCAGGCCTCGCCCTGCTTGCCGGAACTGACCCAGCCACCCCAGAGCTGCCCCCAGTGAGCGTGGCCGATCGCTTCGTCCTCCACGGGCTCGCAGAAGCTGGCTGGATGCCTAGCCTCGTGGACTGCGCCCAATGCGGCCGTCCTGGGCCACACCGGGCCTTCCATCCGCGCGCCGGGGGCAGCGTGTGCGTGCTCTGCCGCCCACCGGGTTCGGCCACCCCGCCGCCCGAGGCGGTGCGCCTGCTGTGGCTGCTGGCTCACGATCGGCTGGCAGTGGCCGCCCAGGTCGCGGCCAATCCCGGCAATGTGCGGGTGGCCCACGAACTGCTGCTGGCACACGTCCGCCAGCAGCTAGAGGTCGCCTGCCCGGCCTACGCGGCCCTGTGAACCGATCGGACCCGGCCGGGAAGAATCATCCGCCAGCCGGTGGCGTCGTCCCCACAACAACGGGGTGACCGCGGGAGGGGATAACGGATCCGCGGAGCGGGGCTGGCACAATGGCTGTTGTGAAGAACGAAACCGCAACCCGAGAACAGATCGCCAGCCTGCCCACCGGGCTTGTGCCGCGGCACATCGCGCTGGTCATGGACGGCAACGGTCGCTGGGCGCAGGAGCGCGGCCTGGCACGGACCGAGGGGCACAAGCGCGGGGAGTCGGTGCTGATCAGCCTGGTGGAGGAGTGCCTGGAGCTGGGTGTCGAGGCGCTCTCCGCCTATGCTTTCTCCACGGAGAACTGGCGGCGCTCGGCCGAGGAGGTGCGCTTCCTCATGGGCTTCAACCGCGATGTGCTGCGCAAACAGCGCGATTACCTGGATTCCCTCGGGGTGCGGATCCGTTGGGTGGGCCGCCGACCGCGTCTGTGGCGCTCGGTGATTAGCGAGCTGGAGCGCGCGGAGGAGCAGACGAAGCACAACACCCGGATGACGCTGTACATGTGCATCAACTACGGCGGCCGCGCGGAGATCGCGGATGCGGCGAAGGCCCTGGTGGCGGAGGCGAATCAGGGGCGGATCAAGCCCCGGGATGTCTCGGAGAAGGATTTTTCCCGCTACCTCGACGAGCCCGACATGCCGGATGTGGACCTGTTCCTGCGCCCGTCGGGGGAGCAGCGGACCAGCAATTTTTTGATCTGGCAGTCGGCCTACGCGGAGATGGTCTACCAGCAGGTGCTCTTCCCGGACTACACCCCGGCTCACCTGCGCGGGGCGATCTGGGAGTTCGCTTCGCGGGATCGCCGTTTCGGTGGCGTGAAGTAGGATTGCTCTCTGGTTTTCTTTTCCGCTTCTCTGATTTTTTTAGGACGTCGCCGCCGCGGCGTGAGGAAGGCGTGATGGTTCGTGGTTGATCAGCCGGATCAGCGGCCCAACGAGCAGCCTGCCGAGCTGTCGGCTGAGCAACCAGTGGAGCAGCCGACCAAGAAGCAGATCGCCACGTGGCGGCGCTATCTCGCCGACGAGCGGGCGGAGGGGGCCGTCTACCGCGAGCTGGCGCGCAAGAAGACGGGGGAGGAGCGCGAGATCCTGCTCGGCCTGGCTGAGGCGGAGGCCCGGCACGAGGCCTATTGGCGCGCCCGGCTGGGCGAGTACGTTGGCCTGCCGCAGAAGGCCAGTTTCAGCACCCGGGTGCACGCCTTCTTGGCGGAGCGCTTCGGTTCGGTCTTCGTGCTTGCGCTGCTGCAGTCGGCTGAGGAACGCCGCAGCGGGGTGGCGGATATCGACGCGGCGGATTCCATCCTCGCGGACGAGGCCATTCACGCCGAGGTTGTCCGCGGTCTGGCGGCGCGTGGCCGGGCACGGATGTCGGGGGACTTCCGGGCAGCGATCTTCGGCGCCAACGACGGGCTAGTGTCGAACCTCGCGCTGGTGCTCGGCATGGTGGGTACCGGCGCCCCCTCCAACGTGGTGTTGGTGACCGGCATTGCCGGGCTGCTTGCCGGTGCGCTGTCCATGGCGGCCGGCGAATACGTTTCGGTGTCTAGCCAGCAGGAGCTGCTCGCCGCCAACGCCCCGGCGGAAGACACGGCGGGGGCGGTGCCCAAGCTGGACGTGCGGGAAAACGAGCTGGAGCTGGTCTACCGCGCCCGCGGCATGGCGCCAGAGGAGGCCCGGGCGAAGGCGCAGCGGGTCTTCGAGGAGATTCTTTCCTCCCCGGCCGTGGACGTGGGATTGACCCACGAGGATCCGGCTCACGAGTCCCCTCGTCACGGGGATTCGGCGGAGGCAGAGAAGGGGGACGAGGAGTCCACGGGCTCTCCGGTCTCCGCCGCGGTGTCGAGCTTCCTGCTGTTCTCCCTGGGCGCGATCGTGCCGGTGCTGCCGTACCTCTTTGGTGCGGAGGGGTTGAGCGCGGCGGTGATCGCCTGCGTGCTGGTGGGCCTGGCGCTGCTGCTGACCGGCGGGATCGTGGGCCTGCTCTCGGGTGCCTCCCCGGCTAAGCGCGCGTTCCGCCAGCTGGCGATCGGTGCCGGGGCCGCTGCGGTGACCTACGGGCTGGGTTCCTTCTTCGACGTCAGCGTCTAAAACTTCTAGGCCTGCTTGGCGGCGCAATCGGCGCAGAGGCCGAAGATGTCCGCGGTGTGGCCGGTCTTGCGGAATCCGTACTTCTTTGCGACGTCGCGGGCCCAATCCTCCACCGGGCCGCCGTCGATCTCCACGGTGGTGCGGCACTCGTTGCACACCAAGTGATGGTGGTGGGTGTCCATGGCGCAGTGCCGGTAGAGGGTTTCCCCGGACTCGTTGTTGAGTGTGTCGATCGCCCCCATCGCGGACATCTGCTGCAGGGTGCGGTAGACCGTGGTGAGCCCAACCTTCTCGCCGGCCGCGACGAGGCGCGCGTGGATGTCCTGGGCGCTGGCGAACTCCTCAACCTGTTCGAGCATGGCGACGACCGCCGCGCGCTGCCGGGTGTTGCGTTGACCGATGTTGATTCCGCCGGTGGAGTTCTTGCTGACCATGAATCGAAGCCTAGCCCTGCCGACGCTGATTTTCAATAAGTTGTCAATAGTGAGTCTGGGGGTGCTTCGGTGGGGAGGGGGCGCACTGAAACGCCGAATTGCCATATCGGTTAAGATGGCCTCTGGTAAGCGACTGCCCTGGTGCCCAGGAATGCACGTCGCGCAACAGTGCAAGAAATTGCAGAACAGAGTTCGTTTTTAAAGGAGAGCGTCCCAGCATGGCAGGAAAAGTAGATGCCGTTGTCAACCTCGCGAAGCGTCGCGGCCTGGTTTACCCCTGTGGTGAGATTTACGGCGGTACCCGCTCTGCGTGGGATTACGGCCCGCTGGGCGTGGAGCTCAAGGAGAACATCAAGCGCCAGTGGTGGCGTTCGATGGTGACCAGCCGCGGCGACGTCGTCGGCCTGGACAGCTCCGTCATCCTCCCGCGCCGCGTGTGGGAGGTCTCCGGTCACGTGGACGTCTTCACCGACCCACTGGTCGAGTCCCTCTACACCCACAAGCGTTACCGCGCCGACCACCTGCTGGAGGCCTACGAGGAGAAGCACGGCCACCCGCCGGCAAACGGCCTGGCCGACATCAACGACCCGGAGACCGGCCAGCCGGGCAAGTGGACCGAGCCGCGCGCCTTCTCCGGCCTGATGAAGACCTACCTGGGCCCGGTCGACGATAAGGAAGGCCTGGCCTACCTGCGTCCGGAGACCGCACAGGGTATCTTCACGCAGTTCAAGAACGTCATGAACTCCTCCCGCCAGAAGCCACCGTTCGGTATCGCCCAGATCGGTAAGTCCTTCCGCAACGAGATCACCCCGGGCAACTTCATCTTCCGTACCCGCGAGTTCGAGCAGATGGAGATGGAGTTCTTCGTCGAGCCGGGCACCGACGAGGAGTGGCAGGAGTACTGGATCGAGCAGCGCCTGAACTGGTACGTCAACCTGGGTATCGACCGCGAGAACCTGCGCCTGCGCGAGCACACCGAGGACGAGCTGTCCCACTACGCCAAGCGCACCGTGGACGTCGAGTACGCCTTCCACTTCACCGGCTCCAAGTGGGGCGAGCTCGAGGGTGTCGCCAACCGCACGGACTACGACCTGAAGACCCACTCCGAGGGTTCCGGCGAGGATCTGTCCTACTACGACCAGCAGAAGGAAGAGCGCTGGATCCCGTACGTCATCGAGCCGGCCGCCGGCCTGGGCCGCTCCCTGATGGCCTTCCTCGTCGACGCCTACACCGAGGAGGAGGTGCCGAACGCTAAGGGCGGCACCGACACCCGCACCGTCCTGAAGCTGGACCCGCGCCTGTCCCCGGTGAAGGTCGCCGTCTTGCCGCTGTCGAAGAAGGAGACCCTGACCCCGACGGCGGAGAAGATCGCTGACAAGCTGCGCGGTCTGTGGAACATCGACTACGACACCTCCGGTGCCATCGGCCGCCGTTACCGTCGTCAGGACGAGATCGGCACCCCGTACTGCGTGACCGTTGACTTCGACACCCTGGAAGACAACGCCGTCACCGTCCGCGAGCGCGACACGATGGAGCAGGAGCGCGTCGCCATCGACGAGCTCGAGGGCTACCTCGCACAGCGCCTGGCTGGCTGCTAATGAACAGCGACATCCGATGGGGCGTGCCCAGCGACGGGCACACCTTCCCGATCTACGCCGGCCCGGCGGATGACATGGACCGCATCGCGGAGTTCGCCGACGAGCGCGGGGTACAACATATCCGCTTCGGCGGCGACACCTGGCGGCTCACCGCCGACGAGGGACCGGAGGCACAGGCGGAGACCCCGACGGGCACCTGGACGGCGAAGGGGAACAGCGATAAGTTCCACACCGCGGACCGGGTGACCATCAACGCGGACCGCCACGAAATCGGAATCATTGCTGAATCCCGACGCAACTTCGTCCTCGACATCGATGGCGAGAAGGCGGGGCAGTACAGTTCCGACAACCGGGGCCTGCGCAACCTCCACGTGGAGTTCGAAGGGCCGGGGGAGAAGCTGCCGCTGGATGTCCAGGTCTTCGTATCCTGGGTTGCCCGGCGTACCCTGGAAACTCGAGTGGTTCGAACCACGGGGATGTTGACGATGGCGCTGGCCATTTGCGTGGTCATCGCGATTGTCGTCTGGTTCACCACCTAGCCGAAGAATAAAATTCTTAAGGAGCATCATCAATGCCAAGTGGTCGCAAACTCATCCGTAAAGCGGTGAAGTACGGGGCACTGGCCGCCTCTGCCGTTGCGGCGGTGGACATCATCCAGCCAAAGCACGCTATTCGCCGTAACTACCCGGTCCTGGGCCGCGCCCGCTGGATGATGGAATCCATCCGCCCGGAGATCCAGCAGTACTTCGTCGAGTCCAACACCGACGGCCGCCCGTTCGACCGCGTGACCCGCACGATGGTCTACCAGAACGCGAAGAACATCCCGGCGGAGGAGGCCTTCGGTACCCAGCGCGACCTCTTTGTGCCGGGCCGCGACCACCTGCTGCACTCCACCCACCCGGTGCCGGCCCGCACCGATGCGCCACTCGTGCGCCTCGGCGGCCCGGAGTGCACCCAGCCCTATGACATCTCCCTGTTCAACATCTCCTCGATGTCCTTCGGCTCCCTGTCTGCCAACGCTGTGCTCGCCATGAACAAGGGCGCGGCGATGGGCGGATTCATCCAGGAGACCGGCGAGGGTGGGCTGACCAAGTACCACCTGGAGTACGGCGCGGACCTGATCTGGGAGATCGGCTCCAGCTACTTCGGCTGCCGCACCGAGGACGGCCACTTCGACCCGGAGCAGTTCCGCGTCAAGGCGAACTACCCAGAGGTCAAGGGCATCCTCATCAAGCTCAGCCAAGGCGCGAAGCCGGGCATGGGCGGCATGCTGCCGGGCCACAAGGTCACCGCGGAGATCGCCGAGGCCCGTGGCATCGAGGAGGGGCAGGACTGCCTCTCCCCGGCGTGGCACTCCGAGTTCGACACCCCGCTGGAGCTGATGCACTTCGTCAAGAAGCTGCGCCGCCTGGCCAATGGCAAGCCGGTGGGTATCAAGTTCTGCGTGGGTTCCCGCCACGAGGTGCTCTCCCTGTGTAAGGCGATGCTCAAGGCGAAGACCGCGCCGGATTGGATCACCGTCGACGGTGCCGAGGGCGGCACGGGCGCGGCCCCGCTGGAGTTCCTGGACCGCGTGGGCACCCCGCTGACCGAGGGCCTGATGATCGTCCACAATGCCCTGGTGGGCACGGGTCTGCGCGACCAGGTCGCCGTCGGCGCGGCCGGCAAGGTCGTCGGTGGCGCGGACATCATCCGCCGCCTCGCGATCGGCGCGGACTTCACGATGTCCGCCCGCGGCATGATGATGGCCGCAGGCTGCATCCAGGCCAAGAAGTGCCACGACAATACCTGCCCGACTGGTGTGGCCACCCAGAACCCGTGGCTCTCCCGCGGCCTGGACGTGGACAGCAAGGCCGAGCGTGTGGCGAACTACCACCGCAATACGCTGAAGTCCACCACTCGCATTCTGGGAGCCATGGGTCTGCATGACGTCAGCCAGCTGGGACCCGGCCACCTGGTGCGCCGCGTGGACCAGACCCAGGCCCGCCCGTACGAGGATCTTTACCCGTGGCTCGAGCCGGGCAGCCTGCTGGAAGGCAAGGCTCCGGACGACTGGCAGCGTGACTACGACCGCGCGACTTACGACCAGTACTCGATGCTGCCGCCGGTGCAGGGCCGTGTGCGCCGCCCGGGGCACCACTTCTTCGCCGAGGGCAACATCGGCAGCGTCTAGGGGTTAAACGCCCCGTGGGCTGGGGTGGTTCTGCCGGTGCGGGGCACCTGGTAACGACCTCCCACGGGGACGGAGACAGGACTAACGGAGCGCGAGATGCAGCGGTATCAGTACACGGAGCACGACTGCGCGCGCCGTCATGCCGTCGCACCGAAGACCCTGGGGCTGGAGGGATCGGTCCCGGATGGCCGGGAGGATTTCGACCGCGACCGGGCGCGCGTCCTGCACTCCGCGGCGCTGCGCCGCTTGGCCGATAAGACGCAGGTCGTGGGACCGGGGTCGGGGGACACTCCGCGCACCCGGCTCACACACTCCCTGGAGGTCGCCCAGATTGCCCGCGGCATCGGCAAGACCCTGGGCGCGGACCCCGACCTCGCGGACTTGGCGGGGCTGAGCCACGACATCGGCCACCCGCCCTATGGCCACAACGGCGAGCGCGCCCTGGACGAGGCCGCGGCCAGCATCGGCGGCTTCGAAGGTAACGCGCAGACCCTGCGCATCCTGGCTCGCCTGGAGCCGAAGACCCTTGGGGAGGACGGCACCTCCTATGGTCTGAACCTCACCCGCGCCGCCCTGGATGCGGCCTGCAAATACCCCTGGGGGCCGACCGCCCCGGATGGCACCCCGCGCCGCAAGTACAGTGCCTACGAGTCCGACCTGCACATCCTGGAGTGGATCCGTCAGGGCGCGCCCGAAGGGGAGCAGTGCCTGGAGGCACAGATCATGGACTGGTCGGACGATGTTGCTTACTCCGTCCACGACGTCGAGGATGGCATGCTCTCCGGTCGCATCACCCTGGGTGTGCTGTGGGACCTGGTGGAGCTGGCAGCACTCGCGGACAAGGGAGCCCACCACTTCGGCGGGGAACCCGAGGAGTTGCTGGAAGCGGCGGACCGGTTGCGGCAGATGCCGGTGGTCTCCCGGGCCGCGGACTTCCGCCACAGCCTGCAGGACTTGGTCGCGCTGAAATCGATGACTTCGGAGTTGGTCAGCCGCTTTGTGACGGCCGTGGTTACCGCGACCCGTCGGGAGTACGGCACCGGACCGCTGGGCCGCTATGCGGCGAACCTCGTCATTCCCGCGGAGGTTAAGGCCGAGGTCACGCTGCTGAAGTCCATCGCCGTGCTCTATGTGATGGACGAGAAGCTGCACCTGGCGGAGCAGGATCGCCAGCGGGAGCGCATCTTCCGCGTCACGGAGTTCCTGGCCCGTGGCGGTGCCGGGGCGCTGGATCCGGTCTTCCGGCTCTGGTACGAGAACGCGGCCACGGAGGTGGAGCGTCGACGTGTGGTCATCGACCAGGTCGCCTCGCTCACCGAATCCCGGCTGGAGCGCTTGGACGCCTCCGCTGCCGGTATCAGCGCGGCGTGGGCATAGTATTTTCTTCGCGTTAATCCTCGGCGTCGGGGATCTCGCAGAAGCTTTCGAAGTGGTCGGAGGTGTAGTACCAGACCTCAGGGTCGGTCTCTGTGCCACCGCCGACGACGAGGCGGCGCTCGCCCCGGTGATTCAGGCCCGGGGTTTTGACGGTGTACTCGCGGTAGTAGCTGGACTTCTCCTTCGGCAGGAGGCCCTCGTAATTGCCGAAGTGCTTGCCGTCGTGCGGGCCGTCGTCGGAAGGGGCGCCGGTGAGGATGTCCTCGATCTGCTCCCGGGCCTCCTCCGGCAGGGTGTCCACCGCGCACTCGGAATCAGCAGCGCTATCCGCGCCCGGGTTCTGCTGGGCAGCGTTGGAGGACTGCCCGGACTGGGAGCTGCCACCCTGGCCGCCGCCGGCGTTATCGTCATCGCCGAAGAGACCGAGTTGGCTCGCCCCGGCCAGCGCCAGGGCGACGACCACGCCGCCGACCGTTCCGTACTTACCAGCTTTAGGACCGTTGTTCTTCTGCGCCATAACAGCCAGTTATACCGGGCGGGGTAGGGCTAGTTGCCCACCGGGGTGATCGGCAGGCGCAGCGCGGCCGGGGCGGTGGCAGGAACCATCGGGGAGGCCGGCTCCACGGCCTCGATGCGCTGATATCCCTCGGACTGGTTGGGGCGCGGGTCCGCCTCGCCCTTATTCGGCCACATCGCAGCGGCGCGCTCCGCGTTGGCGGTGATGGACAGAGAAGGGTTCACGCCGGGGTTGGCGGCCATGGACGAGCCGTCGACCACGAAGAGATCCGGCAGCCCCCACACGCGGTGATAGGGGTCCACCACGCCGTCGTCCGGGGAGCTGGAGATTGAACAACCGCCGAGGAAGTGGGCGGTCAGGGGGATGTCGACCACCTCGGACCACACCCCGCCTGCCAGGCCACCCTTGCGCAGGGAGGCCAGGATGCGGGTGGCCTTATTGCCCTCCGGGATCCAGCTGGGGTTCGGCTCGCCGGTGCCCTGCTTGGAGGTCAGCCAGGTGAACTTCCCGAGCGTGCGCGGGTAGGTGGTCAGCGAGTTATCGCGGGACTGCATCACCAGGTTGATCACCGTGCGCTGCGACCAGCGGCGCAGGTTCACCAGGCGAGGGATCTGGCGGAACTGGAGAACCAGCTGGCGGAGGAACTCGAGCACGCGGGGGCGCAGTTTGTCGCCGTCGGTCATGAGGGTCTGCAGCAGGCCCATGGAGTTCGAGCCCTTGCCGTAGCGCACCGGTTCGATGTGGGTATCCGGGGCGGGGAAGTAGCTGGAGGTGATGGCCACGCCCTCGGAGAAATCCCACTCCGGGTCGTACTTCTTGAACTGCGCGCCGAGCAGGGCCTCGGAGTTGGTGCGGGTCATCGTGCCGAGGGAGTCCGGCAGCTGTGGCAGGTTGCCGTTGATCTTCTGCCGGTGCAGTAGGTTCTGGGTGCCCCACGCACCCGCGGCGACGACGACCTTGTCCGCGGTGAATCGGCGGGTCTTCTTCTTGCCCAGCAGGCCTCCCGTGGTCTTCGTATCCACGTTCCAGCCGCCGCCCGGTTTGCGGGTGATGTCGGTGACCGTGGTCAGCGGGTGGACCTCGGCTCCACCCTTCTCGGCGAGGTAGAGGTAGTTCTTCAGCAGGGTGTTCTTCGCCCCGTGGCGGCAGCCGGTCATGCACTCGCCGCACTCGTGGCAGGCGGTGCGCTGCGGGCCTGCGCCACCGAAGTAGGGGTCCTCCACGGTCTGTTTCGGCTTGCCGTTCAGCCCCACCTTTTCGCCGAAGAACACGCCCACCGGAGCCATGCGGAAGGTATCGCCCACGCCGAGTTCCTCGGCGGTCTGCTTCGAGAGTTTGTCCGCCGGGGTCATGGTGGGGTTGGTGACCACACCCAGCATGCGGCGTGCCTGGTCGTAGTAGGGGGTCAGCTCGTCCTTCCAGTCGGTGATGTGTGCCCACTGCTTATTGCGGAAGTACTCGTCCTCGGGCTGGTAGAGGGTGTTGGCGTAGTTCAGCGAACCGCCGCCGACACCGGCGCCGGCGAGGATCATGACGTTGCGCAGCAGGTGGATGCGCTGGATGCCGTAGCAGCCGATCGCGGGTGCCCAGAGGAACTGCTTGAGGTGCCAGGAGTTCTTCGCGAAGTCCTTGTCCGCGTAGCGCTTGCCGGCCTCGAGGACACCGACCTTGTATCCCTTCTCGACGAGGCGTAGGGCGGTGACGGAGCCGCCGAAGCCGGAGCCGATGATGAGGACGTCGTAGTGGGTTGCGGTCATGGCGACCTACCTTCCCGGGTCTGTGGTGCACGCGATGGGTAAACATCGTGGCAAATAAGTATGTCAGGGAACCTATGTTAAAAAGCTGGCCCGGTTTTGTCTGGCGAATGGGCGTTCCGCTCGGCCGCATCCCGTATCTGCCGGGTGTATTAGCATGTCCCTTATGGCTAAGGGCAGGATCCCGGAGCGGGACATCGAGGCGATTCGCGAGGCAACGCCGATCGAGGAGATCGTGGGGGAGTACGTCCAGCTCACGCCCGGCGGCGTCGATTCCATGAAGGGATTAAGCCCGTTCAAGGATGAGAAGACCCCGTCCTTCCACGTCCGCCCGAACAAGGGCTACTTCCACTGCTTCTCTACCGGCGAGGGCGGGGACGTGTTCAGCTTCCTCATGAAGATGGAGCACCTGACCTTCCCGGAGGCCGTGGAGCAGGTCGCCGAGCGCATCGGTTACCGCATCAACTACGAGGGCGGCGGCCCGGGGAGGCGGGAGAAGCCCGGCACCCGCCAGCGACTGGTCGCGGCGAATAAGGCGGCCTTCGAGTTCTACCGGGAGCAGTTCGCCTCGGACGTCCAGGGTGCGGACGTGGCCCGTCAGTTCCTCATCGACCGCGGCTTCACCCAGGAGCATGCGGATCAGTTCGGCTGCGGCTACGCCCCGCCCGGCTGGGACACCCTCACCAAGCACCTGCTGCGCAAGGGCTTCGAGTTCCAGGAGCTGGAGGCCGCTGGCCTATCCCGCATGGGATCCAAGGGGCCGATCGACCGTTTCCATCGCCGCCTGCTGTGGCCGATCCGTTCGGTGGCAGGTGACGTCATTGGTTTTGGCGCCCGTAAGTTGTTTGAGGACGACAAGCTGGGCAAGTACATGAACACCCCGGAGACCTTGCTGTACAAGAAGTCCAAGGTGCTCTTCGGTATCGACCAAGCCAAGCGCAGCATCGCGCAGAAGCACCAGGCCGTGGTGGTGGAGGGCTACACGGACGTCATGGCCATGCACGCCGCGGGAGTGGACACGGCGGTGGCCTCCTGTGGCACGGCCTTCGGCTCCGAGCACCTGGCGATGCTGCGGCGCTTCATGCTGGACGACCGCTACTTCCGCGGCGAGATCATCTACACCTTCGACGGCGACGAGGCCGGCCAGAAGGCCGCGCTGCGCGCTTTCGAAGGGGACCAGCAGTTTACCGGCCGCAGCTATGTCACCGTCGCTCCGGGCGGCCAGGATCCCTGCGATATCCGCCTGGAACGCGGCGACGAGGCGGTGCGGGAGCTGGTCTCCAACCGCATCCCCATGTTCGAGTTCGTGATCCGCACCCTGCTGGAGGGTTACGACACCGCCGCCGTGGATGGCCGTATCCACGCGATGCGGCGGATCATCCCGGTGCTCGCCGGGATTAAGGACGACGCCCTGCGCGACGAGTACTCCCGCCAGGCCGCCGGTTGGGTGGGTTTCGACGACCCGGACGACATCGTGGCCCAGGTGCGCGAGGAGGCCCGGCGCGGCCGGACGGAGAAGCCGAAACTGGAGCTCAAGCGCGGGGCGGCGCGCCG
Organism: Corynebacterium sp. HMSC22B11; assembly: GCF_001815965.1. Lineage (NCBI taxonomy): Bacteria > Bacillati > Actinomycetota > Actinomycetes > Mycobacteriales > Corynebacteriaceae > Corynebacterium > Corynebacterium sp. HMSC22B11. Next base: position 76,268 of record NZ_KV823470.1, read on the forward strand.
GGAACGGCTCGCGAAGGGTGCCGCTCCAGCAGGTCCGGGCGCGGCGAACCAGGGCGGTGTTCCTGGCGGAGAGGATTCCGGCGGTCACCTGCGGGTCGTGGCGGGCATGGAGCGCCCGGACCCGAAGGACGAGTTGTTACTGGGTATCCGCGAAGTCCTAAAGCTGGGGCTGCAGGAGCCGGAGCTGGCGGGGCAGATCTTCGACCTCATGCCGCCGGAGAGTTTCCTGCACCCGACGTATATCGCGATCGTCAATGCGATGGCCGCGGCTGGTGGTGCCGCCCAGGCCAAGTCCGGTTCGGGGTGGCTGGACGCGGTGAGTAACAACGTGCCGGATGCGATGGGGCAGGCCGTGGTCTCGGAACTCGCGGTGGAGGACCTGCAGTGCCAGCAGGAGCGGCTGCCGTACTATGCCTCGGCGATCATGGCCCGGATGCAGGAACGCTGGGTGAGCAACGAGGTTGCTGAGCTGCGCGCGCAGATGCAGCGGATGCGGCCGGACGAGGACAAGGAGGCCTATATGGCCACCTTCGCCGACCTCACCGCGCTGGAGAAGTACCGGCGCTCGCTCAACGAGCGGGCCAACGCCTACGGGGAATTCACCTTCGGTAACTAAGCCGCCCGCCGCTCCTGGGCTGTACGACGGGCATTCAGCTGGCGGGTCAACGCCGGCGGTGAAGCGGCCGGCGAGCAGCGGAAGAGGGACGAGACCCTAGCTCTAGCGAGCCCTAGCGGGGCTTCTTGGGGGAGCGGGGGCGCTTGAACTCGGACGCGGAGCGTAGCGGACGGTCATTGGGGTGGGCGTCGTCCGGCTCGACGATGCTGTGCCCATCGGCCAGCGAGCTGCGGGTGTTGGCGTTCAGGTCGCGCACCTCGTGCATGCGCGGATCCGGGTCCAGGCGATTGGCCAGGGCCTTGCGGCTGGCACGGAGCGCGGACTGGGCGACCTCAGAGTTGATCGCGGTTTCGTAGCCGCGCCGGATCTGCTCGTAACGGCGCCGCCCGGCCTTGGTTCCCATCAGGTAGCCGGCTGCGGCCCCGACAACGAACTGGATCATGAAGTTCAAGCCCTCCCAAACGTGGTGTGCACTCGGCCACCGCCCGCCCGGGTGTTTGGCTAGCGGTGGAGCTGTGAAAGCCTAGTCTACGTCATAACCCCGCCGCGGGAATCAGCTTCGCCCGAGTGCGAGGGGCCCACATACTACCCGCGCAGCAGCCCCGGGGCGCACCCGCGGAACTTATGCCACAATGGAAAGTGCAAGTCAGCGCCCCGCTGAACGGGTTGACGTCCTAAAAATGACGGAACGTGGCAGCGGTGGCGCCAAAAATTTAGACACAGCAGGAGGAAAGCATGACTCAGAGCGTTAAGGCAGTGGTCTCGCGCGGCAAGGGCGACCCGGTGGAGCTGGTGGATATTCAGATTCCCGCCCCGGGCGCGAACGATGTGGTTGTGCAGGTGCAGGCCTGCGGCGTCTGCCACACCGACCTCGCATACCGCGACGGTGGCATTACGGACGACTACCCCTTCCTGCTGGGCCACGAGGCTGCGGGTGTGGTCTCGGAGGTCGGTGAGGACGTCACCCACGTCGCCGTCGGCGATTATGTGGTCCTGAACTGGCGCGCGGTGTGCGGCGAGTGCCGAGCCTGCAAGAAGGGCCAGCCGCACTACTGCTTCGATACCTTCAATGCTTCGAAGAAGATGACGCTCACTGACGGCACCGAGCTGGAGCCCGCCCTGGGCATTGGTGCGTTCGCGGAGAAGACCCTGGTCCATGAGCGTCAGTGCACCAAGGTGGATCCGGAGGCGGACCCGGCGGCTGCGGGTCTGATGGGCTGTGGCGTGATGGCAGGCCTGGGCGCTGCGGTGAATACCGGTGAGATCCAGCGCGGCGAGTCCATCGCCGTCATCGGCCTGGGTGGCGTGGGCATGGCCGCCGTCGCTGGTGCCGAGGTCGCCGGAGCCAGCACGATCATCGCGATCGACATCTCCGAGGACAAGCTCACGCGCGCGAAGGAGGAGTTCGGCGCGACCCACACCATCAACTCCCGCGGCCTCACCACCGACGAGCTGGTGGAAAAGGTTCAGGAGCTCACCGGCGGTTTCGGCGTGGACGTCGCCGTGGACGCGGTGGGAGTCCCGGAGACCTTCAAGCAGGCCTTCTACATCCGCGACCTGGCTGGCCGCGTGGTGCTGGTAGGCGTGCCGACCCCGGAGATGACGCTGGAGCTGCCGTTCCTGGACGTGTTCTCCCGCGGTGGCGCCCTGAAGTCCAGCTGGTACGGCGACTGCCTGCCGGAGCGAGACTTCCCGACCTATATCGACCTCTACCGCCAGGGCCGTTTCCCGCTCGACCGCTTCGTCGACGAGCGCATCGGCATCGCGGACGTGGAGGCCGCCTTCGAGAAGATGCGGGGCGGCGAGGTCATGCGCTCCGTGGTGGAGTTTTCCTAAAAACCCCTTGCTGCGGGGTTCGCAGCGCTGTGTTACCGGGGTACTGGCACCCCAATGAAGGAGAAGAATCATGAGCGATAACGCGATTAAGGACATCATTTCCCCAGGTCAGCTCTCTGGCGCGGGCGAGAAGCTGCGCGTGACCCGGGTGATCACCAACGGCACCTTCGCCCTGGACGGCGGCGAGTGGGACGTGGAGAACAACATCTGGGTCATCGGTGATGATAAGGAGTGCTACATCATCGACGCCGCCCACGAGCTGGACCCGATCCGGGAGGCGGTCGACGGCCGCGAGGTCAAGGCTATCCTGTGCACCCACGCGCACAATGACCACATCACCGTGGCGCCGGAGCTCTCCCAGATCTTCGGCGCGGACATCTACGTCCACCCGGCGGACCGCGTGCTCTGGGACCAGAGCTACCCGGACCTGGAGCCGAAGAAGCTGGCCGACGGCGACGTCTTCGAGGTAGGCGGCGTGGAGCTCAAGACGATGAACACCCCGGGGCACTCGCCGGGCTGCTGCGTGTTCTACGTGCCGGCCGCGGACGTGCTGTTCTCCGGCGACACGCTGTTCAACGGTGGTCCGGGTGCGACGGGGCGTTCCTTCTCGGACTTCGACACGATCATCGAGTCGATCAAGACGAAGCTGCTGACGCTGCCGGCGGAGACGAAGGTGCTCACCGGCCACGGCGATTCCACCGCCATCGGGGACGAGGCCCCGCACCTGGACGAGTGGATTAAGCGCGGCTACTAGTGCGCTGGATCGGGGCCTTAGGGGTCTCGGTCGAGGGGCCGTGGGGATTCTTCCCGCGGCCCCTTTTCCTCGTCTTTGGTGTGTCTTTTTGCGTTTTACCGTGCCACTGCGGAACCCCTTGCCTCATACCCCCAGGGGGTATAGGGTCGGTGGTGGAAAGGGGATGGAAAACTTGTCTCAACACCAAGACAGCTCGGCCACCGAGGTGGGCGCCATCGGGGCAGCCCAGCCAGTTCTCGACCTGGACTACCAGATCACTGGCATGACCTGCGCTTCGTGCGCGAACCGGATCGAGCGCAAACTCAACAAGCTGGACGGGGTGACCGCCTCCGTCAACTACGCCACGGAGAAAGCGCACGTCGAGCAGGACGGCGCCGCCGAGGCAGTGACGGATGAGCAGATCCGGGAGATCATCGCGGACATGGGCTACGAGGCCCAGCTCTCGCAGCCGCTGGCTTCCCAGCCTGGCGCCGGTGACCCGCAGGGCGGGGCCGGCGAACAAGGGGCGGCGGACGCACCTCGGTCAGAGGCCGAACCGACGTCCCAAACCCCAGCGGAGCAGGCGGCAGAGCGTGAGCTGGAGGGCCTGCGCAACCGCCTGATCGGGTCCCTGTGGCTGGCGATCCCGGTGATCGTGCTGGCCATGATTCCGAACCTGCAGTTCACGAACTGGCAGTGGCTCTCGCTGACGCTGGCCGCGCCCGTGATCGTGTGGGCCGGTTACCCGTTCCACCGCGCAACCTGGCTGAACATCAAGCACGGCGCGGTGACGATGGACACCCTGATCACCGTGGGCACGGGGGCGGCCTTCCTGTGGTCGCTGGTCGCGCTATTCTTTGGCACCGCCGGCGAGCCAGGCATGAGCCACACCTGGAACCTGTTTAATGCCCACAGCGACCCGATGGGGGATATTTACCTCGAGGTCGCCGCGGGCGTGATCATGTTCGTCCTGGCGGGGCGCTACTACGAGAAGCGCGCGAAGCATCGTGCTGGCGAGGCGCTGCGTGCGCTGAGTGAGCTGGGTGCAAAGGATGTTGCCGTCGTCGATGACGCCCAGGGTGGCAACGAGCGCCGCATCCCGATCGGCCAGCTGGCTGAGGGTATGTACTTTGTGGTGCGCCCGGGCGAAAAGATCGCCACGGACGGGCGAGTGGTGGCAGGAAGCTCCGCAGTGGACGAGTCCATGCTGACCGGCGAATCCGTGCCGGTGGAGGTCGCCCCGGGTGATGGGGTGACGGGCGCGACCGTCAACGCATCGGGCCGACTGATCGTTGAGGCCACCCGTGTGGGCTCCGATACCCAGCTGGCGCAGATGGCCAAGCTGGTGGAGCAGGCGCAATCCGGCAAGGCCGATGTGCAGCGGCTGGCCGACCGGGTGTCCGCGGTGTTCGTGCCGGTGGTCATCGCCCTTGCAGTCATCACGTTGGTCGCCTGGCTCCTGATCACGGGTGATGTGGGTGCCGCGATGGCCTCGGCCGTGGCAGTGCTGATCATCGCCTGCCCGTGTGCGCTGGGCCTTGCCACCCCGACCGCCCTATTGGTCGGTACGGGCCGGGGTGCATCGATGGGCGTGCTGATCCGCGGGCCGGAGACCCTGGAGCAGACCCGTGGCGTGGATGCCATCATTCTGGATAAAACCGGCACCATCACGACCGGCGAGATGACGGCTACCGAGGCCTGGCTCGCGCCGGCTGCGGACTCGATCGCGGATGGTTCCGGCAAGGCCGGGTTCAGCGAGGCGGACCTGTGGCGCATCGCCGGAGCGGTGGAGAATCACTCCGAGCACCCGATCGCCCAGGCGATCGCCGAGCGTGCCCGCAAGGAAATCGGCGGCGAACTGCCCGAAGCGGAGGACTTCGAGTCCGTCCCGGGTCGCGGCGTGACCGCCACCGTCGACGGCGTGACCGTTCAGGTCGGACGCGGCTTCGAGACCTCCGACGGCACCACCGTTGGCGCCGAGATCGTCGAGCGCAGCGGGCTGGGCGGCACCGTGGTTCCGGTGCTCGTCGCCGGTCAGCTGGCTGGTGCGGTCGCCGTCGAGGACGCGGTGAAGCCGGACAGCGCGGAGGCCATTGCTCAGCTTAAGGAGCTGGGCCTGGAACCGATGCTGGTCACCGGTGACAACGAGCAGGTCGCACGTGAGGTCGCCGACCTCGTGGGGATTAACCCCGACAACGTGCGGGCGGGCGTGATGCCCGCCGATAAGGTCACTGCGGTCAAGGATCTGCAGGCCGAAGGCAAGCGCGTGGCGATGGTTGGCGATGGCGTCAACGATGCCGCCGCGCTGGCCCAGGCGGACCTCGGTATCGCCATGGGCACGGGGACGGACGTGGCTATCGAGGCCGCGGACATCACGCTCGTGCGCGCCGAGATGAGCGCGGTGGTGGACTCCATCCGCCTGTCGCGCAAGACCCTGCGCACCATCAAGATGAACCTGTTCTGGGCCTTCGCCTATAACGTCGCGGCGATCCCGCTGGCCGCCTTCGGCCTGCTGAACCCGATGCTGGCGGGTGCGGCCATGGCACTGTCCAGTGTGTTCGTGGTCTCGAATAGCCTGCGACTGCGTGGCTTCAAGTCCATCCAGCCTGAGGTTGAGGAGAAGTAGTCACCATGGATAATCCGAAGCCAGCAACCAAGAGCGACTGCCACGCGCCACAGCACGGCGAGCCCGCGGCCAATGGCAAGGTTGATCACAGCGAGAAGCCGCTCAGCGGCCACGGCGACCGGGCCAAGCTGATCGCGCGGCTGAAGCGCATCGAAGGCCAGGTGCGCGGTGTGCAGCGGATGGTCGCCGAGGAGGAGTACTGCATCGACGTGCTCACCCAGATCGCGGCACTGCAGTCCGCACTCAAGGGGGTGGGGCTGGTGCTGCTGGAGGAGCACATGGCGCACTGCGTGGTGCAGGCCGCCCGCACCTCGGATCAGGCGGTGGAGGAGAAGCTGGAGGAAGTGTCGCAGGCGATCGCGCGCTTCACTCGCTAACTGCCTAAGGGCGGGGTGAAGGATACGAAAACCCCGGCGGGGCTGGTGCTCTTTCCAAGCTGCCGGCCCGCCGGGGAGCCGCCCCGCGTCGGGCGGCGAATGATTCTTTGTGGGACCAGCGGGGCTCGAACCCGCGACCAGCGAATTATGAGTTCGCGGCTCTAACCGACTGAGCTATGGTCCCGCCACCAGGTCATTGAACCATACCGTAGCCTTAAAGCCGATATTCCGGGTCTGACCTGCTGATTTGGTGCTTATAGGCTTGCTGGGTAGAGTGTCTATTCGTTGCCAAGATGGCATATTCCCCCATAGCTCAATGGCAGAGCACTCGACTGTTAATCGAGCGGTTGCTGGTTCGAATCCAGCTGGGGGAGCGACACTATAACCCAGGGCCCGCAAGCCCTGGGTTTTCTTCTTTTCTACCGTCCTGTGAACCTGTTCCCAGTACCGGGCTGGGGGGTGGTGCCAAGATTTGGTGGACGGGTTAAGCCTTAGTAAGCTTCCTCCTGAGCATTCCCCCATAGCTCAATGGCAGAGCACTCGACTGTTAATCGAGTGGTTGCTGGTTCGAATCCAGCTGGGGGAGCAAAAAGGCCCAGGCTTTAAAGCCTGGGCCATATTTCTTTCCACAGCCGGGGCGCATGCTGGGAGGGGTACGCGCCACCGCGCTAACCGGAGCTAGCGGGAACTATCGTCTTCGCTGTCCGCGTCTTCCTTGGAGTGTTCCTCTGTGTCCGAATCAGAATTAGATCCGGAGACACGTTCAGTCCAGTAGTCCTCCATCGCTCGGGCATCGTTGGCGATCTCCGCCTCTGCCTCGGCCCGGGCCTCAGCGTCAGCGATGGCCTGCTCGAACTCTTCCCGCTCGATCTGTGCGCCGGCCTTCTCTTTCAGCTTGTGGACGATGTAGTCCTCCGAGGCATTGTCGGTGTACCAGGTGTGGAAGGACTCGTCCTCCACGTCCACGGCTTCAGCAGCACCCTGGCCCTCCGGCACCTGGGTGGCGCCGAAGATGAAGTGGCCATCGTGTTCGTCCAGGCCCCGGCGCACGCCCCGGTCGATCGCCTCCACGGCGAAACGACGCCGTAGCATCACCGGGTCATTGTGCAGGTCCTTCGCCCACGCGACCATCACGCCGATGAGGATTACCGCGAACGGCAGAGCACAGGACACCATGATGGACTGCAGGCCGGAGAGGGCATCGTCGCCACCGGCGAGAAGCAGGAACAGGGCGACCGAACCCAGGGCGGTCCCCCAGACGATCGTTACCGGCAGGGATGGGACCGGCCGACCGCTCTGGGACATCGAACCCATCACGTTCGTCGCGGAGTCCGCGGCCGTGTTGAAGAAGATGATGATCGCTACCAGTCCGATGATGCTCACGAAGCCGGAGAACGGCAGCTTGTCGATGAGGTCGAACATGACGTTCTCGCCCGAGCCCTTGATCTCGATCGGGTCGCCGTTGAGGGTGCGCCAGATGGTGGTGCCGCCGAAGACGACGAACCAGGCGATAGACAGGCCCGACGGGACGAGCAGCACCACGGTGACGAACTGGCGCAGAGTGCGGCCCTTGGAGATCTTCGCGATGAACATGCCCACGAACGGGGACCAGGAGATCCACCAGGCCCAGAAGAGCATGGTGTAGGCGGTGACGAACTCCTTCTCCACCGGGCCCTCGGAGGGGTTGGTGGACATCATGTCGATGAAGTTCTGGATCAGCTGCATCACCGTGACCGGCAGCAGGTCGAAGATGAACAGCGTTGGGCCGGTGATCAGCACAAATAGGCCCAGAGCGATGACCAGACCCATGTTCGTATTCGACAGGATGCGGATGCCGCGCTTGACCCCCGAGGTCGCCGAGATGATGAAGACCACGGTGAGGATGGAGATGATCGCCACCACCACGCCGTCGCCCTCCAGGGGCTTGCCGGTGATGATCGAGGTGCCCGTGCGGATCTGCAGAGCGCCGATACCCAGGGAGGTCGCGGTGCCAAAGAGGGTGACCAGCACGGCGAAGATGTCGATGATCCTGCCCGTGACCCGGTTATTCGGGTCGGTGATTAGCGGCTCGAAGAGCGAGGAGATCAGCGGCAGGCGCCCACGGCGAAAGGCGGCATAGGCTAGCGACCCGCCGACCAGCGCGTAGACCACCCACGGCAGGGAAGCCTGGTGGAGGATCGCGGCGGTCAGCGCTGGGAACACGGCGTCCTGCGTCCCCGCTTCCACGCCAGCAAACGGTGGCGGGTTGAGGAAGTGCGTCAGTGGCTCCATCGGGCCGTAGAAGATCAGGCCGATGCCCAGGCCCGCGGCAAAGAGCATGGAAATCCAGGCGAAGGTGGAGAACTCGGGCTCGGAATCATCCGCTCCGAGCCGAATCTTGCCCGTTGGGCCAAGACCCACGACCAGCAGGAACACCAGGGCGGCGATCATGATCGTGGTGAACATCCAGCCGAAGTGCACGACCCCCCACTCGCGCATCGCCCCGCCGGTCTCGGCGAGGTTTTCGGGTGCGATGATCGCCCATGCCAGCACGCCGACCGCGGCGAGGAGCGCCACGGCGAAGACCGGCTTGTTGGTTTTGAACTCCGCGTCGGTGTTTTCGACGTCGATGCCGGGGATCAGGGCCGGGTGAATGGAGCGCTCACCGCTGGAGGCCTTCGCCAGGGCGGTGCGGGCGCGCCTGGTCATCGCGGCCTGGGTTTCGCGGCGGCGGGCACGTTCCTGGTGGGCACGCTCGGCAGCTCGCTGCGCGCCGGCTGCAGCTGCTTCCTTACGCCGCTCTGCGGCTGCCTGTTCGGGCGGCAGCCCTTGGGGTTTGTCTGACATGGTGGGGCCCTTCCTCACACTTGCTCGCTGAAATGTGTAGTGATTTCGGCATAAATGCGTTCAGTGTAGTGAAGGCGGGGGCTGGCGTCCCCGAAACGCCGGTTATGAACCGGTTCTGGATTGTCGACCGGTTATGGGGCTGCGCCGGATGCTTGAACCATGCCGCAGCCGGGTGCGTGGCGCGGGCGAAGTGGCTAGCTGTGTGCTCCGGCCAGTCGCGGCGCGCTGCTGTCCACATTCGGCGGAAGGTTGGGTTCCTCCTGGACGCCATTGCTGGTCGCCCGGGTGGTGACGGAGCCGGTCGTACCCTGCGCGGTGCGGTAGGTGACCTGGACGGCGCCGTCCCCGAGGCGTTGAATTCCGGTGACGGCGGTGATCAGCCGCGGTTGCGGGGAGTTTACCGGGTTGCCGTTGTGATAGAACAGCACGGCTTCCTTTGGCCCGTCGTGCTCGCCGGCGATGTGGATCCAGGACAGCGTCTTGCAGGGGTTATAGCGGTTCGCCTTCAGCGTGTAGTGGAAGCTGCCGCCGCCAGCCATCGGGATGGTGGTGTTGTTCAGCGGTGGGGCGCTGCGGTTGCGGCAGTTGTAGTCCGGCGCGCTCGGCGCCGGCGTTCTTGGGGTGTTTGCCGCCGCGTTGCTGCGGTCGGGTTGTGGCGCACCGTTGTGGGGCGACGTCGCCGGCTCCGGCGTGCCCCCGTGTGCCGGGTCGGTATCGCTGGCCGTGGTGGGGTTGGGGGCGGCGTCGCTGCTTGACGTGCTGGGGGAGGCGTCGCTGCTCGTCGTCGTGGGCTGAGCACTCGAGGAGGTTGCGGAGGTCTGCCCGGTGGGTTCTTCTTCCTCCGAGCCGCAGGCGGTCGCGGTGGCGAGCAGGGGGAGGGTGCACGCCAGGAAAAGTAGCTGGCGGGACCGGGATCGGGCAGGTGTTGGGTGGGCCACGATCGTCTCCTTCCTCTGGGCCTGCTGAACAGCGGCGTTAACCACACGACGTTAATCTCACGGTGTTGATCACGCAGTGCTGGTCTCACGGTGCTGAACGCGCGGGGTGAGCTGTTGTGAAAGCCAGTGTAACGGCCGGGGGTGTGGCGCGGGTATGTCAGGTTGCTTGGGTGCATCGCGTTGTCTGCCCCGTGCGCTAACTTTAGGGGCATGACGAAGCCACAGAATCACCACTCTGATGACCCCGGCGCCGAGGGCGGGGACGCCTCGGGCCCGCAGCCACCGCAGTACCGCCGCCCCGGGGATACCCCAGCCGGCGATGGTGCCGGACAGCCGGGCGCCAACCCTTGGGCTCAACCGGGCGCTGGCCCGTCCGCGCAACAAGGCTCCGGTCAGTGGGGGCAGCAGGATCCGGGCCAGTGGGGACAGGCTGGCGCCGGGTATGGCGCTGGTGCATCCCAGCAGTGGGCGCAGCAGAACCCCTATGGCGCCCAGGGGCAGGCTGGCCAGTGGCAGGGACAGGGCTATAACAACCAGGGATACGGTGGGCCGAACTACGGCAACCAGGGCTACCCGGAGCAGAGCTACGCGGGCCCGGGTGGAGAGTGGCAGGGCCAGGGTTACGAGAACCAGGGCTATCAGGAGCAGCCGGAGGAGAAGTCCAACGGGCGCAACATCCTGATCATCGTGCTGCTGGTCCTGGCGCTGTTGGCTGCCGTGGCCTTCGCTGCCTTCTGGTTCACCGGCAAGCCAGGCGAAGGGAAGAGTTCCGAGCAGACCACCGTGAGTTCGTCCGAGGCAACGGATGCCCGTGGCACCGAGGACGAGGACGCCGACGCTCAAGGGGACGACCGCGACGATGACGAGGACGCCAACCGCGGGGACGATGACAAAGACACCGACGATGAGGCCGAGTCCCGTCCGAAGAATCCGCGCCTCCCGGGGTACGCGACCCCGGTGAACAGCTCGGCGCGGAGCTCGAACCCGGGCGGCGACCTGAATAGCGTCTGGAAGTCCGGCCCGACCAGCGATAGCTTCGCCCTCGCTGTGCGCGATGCCTACGTGGACGCCTACCTGGACGGCGACGAGGACGAGTTCAACCACGTGGTCGAGGCCTATAGCGATGTCACGGGCACCAGCTACACCATGAGCTGCCGCGATAACGGCGAGTACGTGCACTGCACCGGTGGAAACGACGCCAATGTCTACATCGCTTAACCGGCGCGCGGCGATCGCGGGAACCGTCCTGGCCACCGGTCTGGGGTTGGCGTCCTGCACCATTCCCACCGACCACCGGGAAGAGGAGGAATCGACCGTGGCGCAGACCGGCCCTCGCGAGGCCGTGGGGCCCAAGCCCACGCGCGGGGCGGAGCCGGGCCGGGACGGGGAGCGGCGCGGGCCGCAACCGACAGGGGAGGAGACCGCGGAGGGCGCACCCATCGACCAGGCGAAGCTTGAGGCGATCGTCCAGGAGGTCTCGACACGCTTTGGTGCTCAGGTTGGCGTGAGCCTCGGCAGCGGTGCCGGGGCCGTGCAGGCCGGCGCGCTGCGGGGCGAGTCCGAGCCAGCGTGGTCGACGATCAAGGTGCCGTTAGCTATCGCCGCGCTGCGCTCCGGGGGAGGGGATAACTCCGCCGCCGCCCGGGCCATCCAGTCCTCGGATAACGCCGCGGCGGAGCGGTTGTGGGCATCGCTCGGCGGTGGGGCTGCTGCGGCCGATAAGGTTGGGGCGGTGATCCGCGAATACAGCGGGCAGGAGGTGTCGGTGCAGCCAACCGTCACCCGCCCGGGCTTCAGCGCCTACGGGCAGACCCGGTGGTCGCTGGCGCAGCAGGCCGACTTCGCCGCAGGCCTGGCGGAGGGCGCGGGGCAGGACCCGGCCGTTGGTGAGGTCTACCGGCTGATGGGGCAGATCATGCCCGGGCACGCCTATGGCATCGGTCAGCTATCGGGGGCCGCCTTCAAGGGCGGTTGGGGGCCGGACGAAACCGGGGGCTATTTGGTCCGCCAGTTCGGCGTGGTGCCGGCAGGTGCGTTTGCTGGTGGCGGAGCTGGGGACGGCAGCGCCGCCGCAGCGGACGCTGTGGTGCCGATCGCGATCGCCGTGCGCGCTGCAGACGGGTCTTACGAGACCGGCCAGCAGGTGCTCAACGCGATCGCACAGAAGCTCAGCGCTGGGGTGTAACCGCGGGGGCTCAATCGCCGAAGTTGAGCCGCCGGGCCCGCGCCTCCTGGGAGTTGCCGGGCCCCAGCCCCCGGGAGGGCCGGGTTCAAGCGAGGCCCAGCCACGAATGCCCGGGCAGGCCTAGTCGGCCATCGCCTCCCACAGCTGGGCGTTGAACTCCGGCCACCGGTCCTTGGACCAGTCGCCGAAAGGCTCGTCGGTGAGCACCACCGCGGCCAGCCCCTGGTCCGGGGCGAACCACAGGAAGGTGCCGGACTGCCCGAAGTGCCCAGCCACCGTGGCGGGCATGTTCTCGCCCATCCAGTGGGGGTGCTTCTCCCCGTGAATCTCAAAACCCAGGCCCCACGGGCACGGGGTCTGGCGCCCGTAGCCAGGCACCACGCCCACCAGGTCGGGGAACTGTACAGTCAGTGCCTCGGCCACGGTCTGCCCTGCGAGCAGCTTCGGGCGCAGGAACTCCTCGGTCAGGGTGGTCACCGCGGACGCCGAGGCGCTGAAGCCGTGGCCAGCGGAGCCCTCGACGGTGATCTCGATGCCCAACGGCTCGCAAATGCCAAGCCTCACGTACTCCGCGAAGGACATCTCGGTGGCCTGCTCGATGAAGCTGGCCAGCACCTCGTAGCCCGCCGAGGAGTAGATGCGCCGGGTGTGCGCCGGGCGCATCTGCCGGTGCTTCCGGAACTCGATACCGGAGGCGTGGGAGAGCAGCTCGCGAACAGTCGGGGGCTCCTCGAAGGAGGGCACCAGCTCGGCCGGAACCTTGTCATCCAGCTCGAAGGCGCCCTCCTCGACGGCCATTAGGGTGGCGTAGGCGGTGATGAGCTTCGAGACGCTGGCCAGCTGGAAGACGTGCTCCATGTCGCCGTGGGTAACGACGTCAGCCTCGCCTCCCGTGCCGTCGGCGTCGTCCCCACCCCCGAGCGTGATGGCCGCGGCCGCCACGTTCTTCACCGGCCAGTCCGCGACCTGGTTGAGCACATCCGTGATTGCGGAATCAGTCATGCTTACTCGCAAATGTCCTTTCTCGGTGCTGTCCCGTCGCCGTCTAGTTGCCCGCCTGCCGGGCCTCGATGAGCTCGGCGAATTCCTTCACCGTCATGCTGGCCTGCAGGTCCATCTCGTCGATGCGCACCCCGAACTTATCCTCAGCCTGGGTGATGATGTCGATCCGCGACAGCGAATCGATCGCCAGGTCCTCCTCGATCCGGGCATCTGGGGTGATCTCCTCCAGGGGCAGGCCCGAGGCGGCCTCGATGATGCGGGCCAGCCCGGCAGCCACTCCGGCCTCCTCGGCGGGAGCCTCCGCGGCCTTAGCCTTCGCAGCGGACCCCGAAGCCTTCGCAGCGGGTTCCTCACCTGCCGCGCCGACCGAGCCGCCGAGGGCTGCGGCGAGCTTGGCCTTCGCGTCCTCGGAGAGGCCGGATTGCGGGGTGGCAGAAGAATTCTCGGGCATTGCTTACCTTCCTGAACGTCCTAAACTTCCTGAACCTTAAGCCTTCGTCGGGTCGCCGACGTTCAGGTCCTCGGCGGCCTTGATGGCGATCTGCCGATCAATCTTTCCCTCACGAGCCAGGCTGAGCAAAGTAGCAACCACGATGGACTCGGTGTCGATGTTGAAGTACCGGCGGGCGGCGGCGCGGGTATCGGAGAAACCAAAGCCATCGGCACCCAGGTTGATGAAATCACCCGGCACCCAGCGGCGCACCTGCTCGTGCAGCGCGGTAGCGAAGTCGCTGACCGCGATGAACGGGCCGTCGTAGCCCTCCAGCACCTGCTGGATATACGGTGTGCGCGGCTCCTCGCCCGGGTTGCGCAGCTCCTCCAGCCCGGCCTCCTGGCCGTCGCGGGCCAGCTCGTTCCAGCTGGTTACGGAGAAGATATTGGTGTTGACCCCGTACTCGGCGAGCATCTGCTTTGCGCGGATGGCCTGGCCCATGCCCACACCGGAGGCGAGGATATTCGCGGTGTGCTCCAGTTCCTCGGCCTCGCCCGCGTCCCCGGTGATGCCCTCGTCGATGCCGACCAGCTTGTCCGCCGGGCTCCACAGGTAGATGCCCTTGAGCAGCCCCTCGACGTCCAGGTTCTCTGGCTGGGCAGGCTGGTGCATCGGCTCGTTGTAGACGGTGAGGTAGTAGATGACGTCCTCGCCCTGGCCGTCGCCGTCCGGGCCGGAGCCTTCGCCGTACATGCGCTGCACGCCGTCGCGCAGGATGTGGGCGATCTCGTAGGCGAACGCCGGGTCGTAGGTCACGACGGCCGGGTTGGTGGTCGCCAGCACAGGGGAGTGGCCATCCATGTGCTGCAGCCCCTCGCCGGTCAGGGTGGTGCGCCCGGCGGTCGCGCCGATCAGGAAACCGCGGCTCATCTGGTCGGCGGCCGCCCAGATGGAGTCCCCGGTGCGCTGGAAGCCGAACATCGAGTAGAAGATGTACAGCGGGATCATGGCCTTGCCGTGGGTGGCGTAGCTGCTGCCGGCGGCGATGAAGCTGCCCACGGAACCGGCCTCGGTGATGCCCTCGTGGAGGATCTGGCCGTCCTTGGCTTCCCGGTAGCTCAGCATGAGGTCGTGGTCCACTGGGGTGTAGTTCTGCCCGTGGGTGTTGTAGATCTTCAGCGTCGGGAACCAGGAATCCAGGCCGAAGGTGCGCGCCTCGTCCGGGATGATTGGCACCAGGCGCTCGGCCATGGTCTCGTCACGCATGAAATCTCGCACGATGCGCACCAGCGCCATGGTGGTGGCGACCTTCTGCTTGCCGGAGCCCTTCAGGGCGCTGCGCATCGTCTCCACCTCGGGCACGGCGAGCGGCTCGAAGCGCTGGCGGCGCTCCGGCAGGAAGCCGCCGAGCTCCTTGCGGCGGTTGAGCATGTACTCGATCTCCGGGGCGTCCGCGCCGGGGTGGTAGTACGGCGGCAGCTCCGGGTCCTTCTCCAGCGTCTCGTCGCTGATGGGGATGTCCTGCTTGGTGCGGAACTGCTTCAGGTCCTCGAGGCTGAGGCTCTTCATCTGGTGGGTGGCGTTGCGGCCCTCGAAGTTGTGGCCCAGGCCGTAGCCCTTGATCGTGTGCGCGAGGATGACGGTCGGCTGGTCCTTCGTCTCCATCGCGCGGGCGTAGGCGGCGTAGATCTTGCGGTAGTCGTGGCCGCCGCGGGGCAGCGCCCAGATCTCCTCGTCGCTCATGTCCTCGACGAGCTTCTTGGTGCGGGGGTCGCGGTTGAAGAAGTGCTCGCGGACGTAGGCGCCGTCGTTGGCCTTGAAAGTCTGGTAGTCGCCGTCCGTGGTGTTGTTCATGACGTCGACGAGCGCGCCGTCCTTATCCTTTTCGAGCAGTTCGTCCCACTCGCGGCCCCAGATGACCTTGATGACGTTCCAGCCGGCGCCGCGGAAGAAGCTCTCCAGCTCCTGGATGATCTTCGTGTTGCCGCGGACTGGCCCGTCGAGGCGCTGGAGGTTGCAGTTCACGACGAAGGTGAGGTTGTCCAGGTTGTGCAGGGCGGCCATCTGGATCGCGCCGCGGGATTCCGGCTCGTCCATTTCGCCGTCGCCGAGGAAGGCCCAGACGTGCTGTTCGGAGGTGTCCTTCAGGCCGCGGTCGTGCAGGTAGCGGTTGAAGCGTGCCTGGTAGATCGCGTTGAGTGGTCCCAGACCCATGGAGACGGTGGGGAATTCCCAGAACTCGGGCATGCCGTGCGGGTGCGGGTAGGAGGGCAGGCCGACCTCTGGCTTGGAGGCCTCCTGGCGGAAGGCGTCCAGCTGTTCTTCGCTGAGGCGGCCCTCGAGGTAGGCGCGGGCGTACATGCCGGGGGAGGCGTGGCCCTGGAAGAAGATGTGGTCGCCGCCGCCGGGGTGGTCCTTGCCGCGGAAGAAGTGGTTCAGTCCGACCTCGTAGAGGGGAGCGGCGGAGGCGTAGGTGGAGATGTGCCCGCCCACCCCGATGCCGGAGCGCTGGGCGCGGTGCACCATCACCGCCGCGTTCCAGCGGGTCCAGCGACGGTAGCGCTTCTCCATCTCCTCGTCACCGGGGAACTCCGGTTCCATGGTGGTGGGGATGGTGTTGACGTAGTCGGTGGAGGTCAGCGGCGGCAGGGGAACGCGCTTGGCGGTGGCGCGCTCGAGGAGGCGGAGCATGAGGTAGCGGCCGCGGTCCGGGCCGGCGTTGTCGAGCAGCCCGTCCAGGGAGTCCATCCACTCCTGGGTTTCCTCCGGGTCGCTGTCGACGAGGTAGGACGCCACCCCGTCGCGGATGTTGCTGAAGTGGGTGTCCTCACCGACGCTGGGTGTGCGGCGGTCCTCGGAGTCTGATTGTGGCTTGTTGGCCATGGCGTGCCTCCTCGCTCAAGGGGTTGTTCTTTCTCCCCAGCCTACGTATTCAGGGTCGGTGGTGGGAGGGCGTGATGGGTGGCTTGGCGCGGTACGGGCACGGTACTGGCATGGCGCTGGCGATGAGTGGGCGCGGAGTGCCGCAGGCAACGTGGCGGAGCTTTATCCGCGGGGAGGGGAAGATGGGCGGGGAGAATCGTGAAAAATGTGTCCCACCTTAAGGTCTGCTGTGTTAGCTTGGGTCACATTAGATGATCAGCAAGGAGCTGGTCTTGAGCTACACCAGAAAGGTTTTTCACAACAGTGGGTAACACTCCCAGCGCCCCAGTCCGCGACGAGAAAGGCTCGGAGGGACTGAATTGCGCAGAGCTGCTGGAGGTCTCCAGCGGCACGATCATTCAGGAGCTCGGCTGGGATGAGGACTGCGATTCCTCGATCAGCGAGGCCCTCGAGGACGCAATCGGCGAGGAATTGCTGGGCCCGGATACCGACGAGCTCGTTGACGTGGTGCTGTTGTGGTGGCGCGAGGAGGACGGCGACCTGGTCGACGGGCTGATGGACGCCAACCGTTCCCTGAGTGAGGACGGTCGCGTCTGGGTGCTGACCCCGGCGCCAGGCCTGAAGAACTCTATTCAGCCGGGTGAGGTCGCGGAGTCCGCGCAGCTGGGTGGCATGGTGCAGACCGGTTCGGAGCGTCTGGGGGACTGGCAGGCTGCGTGCCTGGTCGCGCGCGGTGCGAAGCGCTAGCCCTGGGCCTATTTGCCCCGCCGGGATGGCTGGGCTAATCTCTCTAGCTGTTGCGCGCTCTTAGCTCAGCTGGAAGAGCAACTGGTTTACACCCAGTAGGTCGGCGGTTCGAACCCGTCAGAGCGCACCGAGTCAAACCCTTGCGAACAGTAGGTTCGTGAGGGTTTCTTTTTATTTCACGCACATGTGACGCTGTTGCGTGGGGTTAGTGCCTGGAAAGCCGCAGCACCGTGGGGGTCGTCGGGACATCCTCGGGTGAGCCTGTGCATTGGCTGCAGTGGCGCGGCGTCCGTGGATTCTTGAGCGTCGGGGAGGGCGGGCTAGAGTTGGTTCTCGTAAAGGGAGTCCTTGGATAGCGGGTTCCTGACAGCACCAGGCAGGCCCGACGGGAGGAATGAACGATGGCGGTCGATCCACAGCGCGGCCAGGAGCAGAAGCGCGGCTTTCGGGCTTTTTTGACGCCGGGCTGGATCCTCTCGGCTGTTTTCGTGCTGCTGTTCACCTATTTCGCCTTCAACACCCTGGCGCCCTGGCAGCTGGGGAAGAACACCAAGCGCACGGAGTTCAACGATCGGCTCAAGGCCGCGATGGAGCAGGCCCCCGTGCCCGTCTCGGAGGTGCTGCCTCAGGAGCCTGCGAAGCCGGTGGAGGAGGCGCAGGAGTGGCGCCACGTGAGGTTGCAGGGCAAGCTGCTGCCGCAGCAGGAGGTGCTGCTGCGCAACCGCCCCGTGGAATCCGCGCCCGCCTACCAGGTCATCACACCATTCGAGACCACGGACGGCACCACGGTGCTAGTCAACCGCGGGTGGGTGCCCGCGGAGAGTCGGGATAATCGCCCGGAACTGATCGCGAAGGCCCCGGCAGGGGAGATGGAGCTGACCGGCTACGTCCGGCTCGGGGAGGGAAAGAACGACCGCGGGGTGATCGACGCGGAGGGTGCTAAGCAGACCACCAGCGTGAACGCCGAGCAGATCGGCGCGGCGACGGGCTTGACGCTGGCGCACGACTACGTGCAGCTCGACGAGCAGTCCACCGAGGCCATCACTGATCGCGCCGGGGACGCAGGGGTCGCACCGCACCCGATTCCGCTGCCCAAGATCGAGTCCGGCCCATATCTTTCCTATGGCATCCAGTGGATCGCCTTCGGCATCATCGCTCCGATCCTGCTGGGGTGGTTTATCTGGTCGGAGATCAAGGAGCGCCGCCGGGAGCAGCTGGAAAATGAGCAGCTGGCCACCGTAGACGCTGGTGCGGGCGCAGGCCCGAACCCGGGGGAGGCAGCGGCAGTTGGTGCTGCGGGCACCGGCGGTGATCAGGCCACGGAGTCCAATGCGGCGGCTGGCGACGTCCTCACCGAACCGTCGCGGGAGACTCAGCGCCAGGAGGCACAACGCCAAGAGGACGCGATGGCTGCCCGTTACGGCAAGGCAGCCAAACGACGCGGCTTCGGCTGGAACCAGCCGGGAGACGGCGAGCGTTTCTAGCAACACAGCGCCGCGGCTTCGGCTGGAATCAGCCGGGAGACGGCGACCGTTTCTAGCAACACAGCGCCGCGGCTTCGGCTGGAATCAGCCGGGAGACGGCGACCGTTTCTAGCTCACCGCGTGTTCCGCGACGTCCTGAAGCCCCGCTAGTTCTCCTGCTCGTCGAGGATCGACTCGATGAACTCGACGATGCCCGGCACGGCGGCCTCGATTTCCTCAGCGGCGCTCGCGAAGTCCGCCTCGGTGCCGTAGTAGGGGTCCGCGACTTCGGGGTGCGGGCGATCCACGGTCACGCTGGCGGGGTCGAAGGCTCGGTAGAGGTGGATCTTCTGCGGGTCCACGCCCCGGCGCTTCAGGCCCGTGACATGCCCCTTATCCATCGCGAGGAAGATATCCGCGGCCTCGTGCTCCGGGCCGAAGGTCGCGGCGACGTGCTCGGCACCGTCGTAGCCCTGATCGGCCAGCTGCTTGACTGCCCGCGGGTCCGCGCCGTCCCCGACATGCCAATCGCCCAGGCCGCAGGAATTCACGCTGACGTTCTGCAGGCGGGGGTCGCCGCTCTTCGCCAGCGCGTCCGCCAGCATGATTTCTCCCATCGGGGAACGGCAGATGTTGCCGGTGCACACGACGGTGATCAGGGACAACGGGTGGGACGCGTCAGGGTCAGGCATAGCTTCCTTTGGTGCTTCTCGGTTCGTGGAGCTGCGCGCTCAGCAGGTTCATGGCGGCGGATTCTCGCCGCGCGTGTCACGAGCTTCAGCGCTGCTCAACGATGCTTTTGAGCTCTTCCGGGGTGTTGGCAATCAGGGGGACCTGGGCCAACTCTTGCTGACTACCATAACCCCAGTTCACCAGCACGCAATCTATGCCCTGGCTCTTAGCACCCTGCGCGTCGTGTTTGCGGTCGCCGATCATGAGGAACTGGGAGGGCTCCGTTTCGTGCTCGGCGTTGATGAGTCCCATGACGTAGGCGACGACGTCCTCCTTGTGCTGTCGCGGTCCGCCGTCATCTTCGGCGGTTCCGAGGTAGTCGAAGTACTCCAGCAGCCCGAAGTGCTTCAGGGCACGAAGGGCACCGGTGTAGGACTTGGACGTCGCGGTGGCCAGGATGTGGCCCGCCTCCCGCCACTCGGTCAGGAGTTCCGGGATGCCGGGGAAGAGGGCGGAATCCAGCCAGCCGCCGCTGGACTGGTGCTTGCTGTAATTGGCCATGACCGTCTCGACCTGCTCGGCAGGGACGCCCGCAGCGGCGATGGAGTCCCGCATCGGGGGACCGGGCAGCCCGCGGAGGAAGTCCTCGTCCGGGATGGCGTACCCGTGGGTGCTCAGTGCGTGGATGAATGAGGCGCGGATGCCGGGGTAGGAGTCGATGAGGGTGCCGTCGACGTCGATAAGCAGGATCTTTTTCATGCCACCCACTGTGCCATTGCAGTGCGGCCACTGTGCCATTGCAGTGTGGCCACTGTGCCAGCTCGGTGTTCCTGGTGCGGGGCGAGCGGTGGGAGGACATCCCGGCGCGGTGGGGCGGTGGGTGGATCGGGTGGGGGAGCAGACCGGATACAGCGGGGGTTCGGACGGGATACAGTGGAAAACAATTCCGGGCCGCCCGGCCCGGGTCACTCAAGCCACCAAGGAGCGTGATCCCGCGTGACGACCACCGCGAGTAACCCCCAGACCACCTCGGATGCTGCGCAGCTGACGGTGGGCCAGGTTGTCGCCTGCCTGGAGGAGGCCTACCCGCCGAAGCTGGCGGAGTCCTGGGACGCGGTCGGTCTGATCTGCGGGGACCGCGCCGAGCCCGTGGCCAAGGTGGCCTTCGCGCTGGACTGCACGGACGAGGTCGTGGATGCTGCGATCGACTCGGGCGCGGACATGCTGGTGGTCCACCACCCGCTGCTGCTGCGCGGGGTCACCGGGGTTCCGGCGGATCATCCGAAGGGCCGGATTGTGCACAAGCTGATCCGCAACCGGGTCGCGCTCTTCGCCGCGCACACGAACGCTGACTCGGCGCGCCCGGGGGTCAACGATGTGTTGGCGGAGCTGCTCGGGGTTCGCGCGGGTCGCCCGCTGCGCCCGATCCCGAACCCGATCGACAAGTGGGGCTTCACGGTCCCGGTCGATTCCGCGGAGGCGGTGAAGCAGGCAATTTTCGACGCCGGCGCGGGCGTGGACGGGGACTATTCGGAAGCCTCCTTCGAATTCCGCGTCACCGGGCAGTTCCGCCCAGGTGACGCGGCCAGCCCGCACATCGGGTCCCGCGGCGAGCTGGAGCGGGTGGCCGAGCTGCGCGTTGAGTTCGTCGCCCCAGCCCACCTGCGGGAGAAGGTGCGGGCAGCCCTGCTGCGCGCCCATCCTTACGAGGAGGTTGCCTATGACGTGGTGGAGAGCCACGCCGGAGACCTGGGGGAAAAGGACCTGGGCATCGGCCGGGTCGGCGAGCTCGACGAGCCGATGACGCTGCGCCAGTTCACCCAGCGGGTGGCTGACCGGCTGCCGTCGACGGTCTGGGGCGTGCGTGCGGCCGGCGACCCGGAGAAGCTGATCCGCACGGTCGCGGTGGCCAGCGGCGCGGGCGATAGCTTCCTGGGCACCATTGCGCGCATGGACGTGGACTGCTTTCTCACCTCCGATCTGCGCCACCACCCGGTGGACGAGCACCTGCGCGCTGGGGGCTGCCCGGTGATCGATACCGCACACTGGGCCAGCGAGTACCCGTGGTGCGGGGCGGCGGCCGCGTTGGTGGGCCAGAAGCTGGGCGTGGACACCGAAGTGCTGGAGCAGCGCACGGACCCGTGGACGGTGCACGAGGCCAGCACGGGCGGCTTCGAGCAACGCCGTTAGTCGACACTGGCGCGCCCCGCGTGTCAGCGGTGCGGCGGTGAGCAGCGAGCAAGCGTTATCGGTGGAGTAGGGAAGGCAAGGCAGCGGAAGATATGGGAGGCAACATGCGCTTGAGCGTGGAATGCGATGGCGGTTCGCGCGGGAACCCGGGGCCGGCGGGTACCGGCTCGTCGGTCAAAGACGCCGCGGGGGCGGAGGTCGGCTGTGTGTGGCAGTTCATCAAGCACGCCACCAATAACGTCGCCGAATACCAGGGGCTGATCAACGGCCTGAACTTGGCGGTGGAGATCGCGGGGCAGCAGGGCGTGAAGCCGGGGAGCCTGAGCGTGGATGTGCGCATGGACTCCAAGCTCGTGGTGGAGCAGATGTCCGGCCGGTGGAAGATCAAGCACCCGGACATGAAGCCATTGGCCCAGGAGGTCAAGCGCATCGAGGGCCAACTCGCGCAGGTGAGCTACACCTGGGTGCCGCGTGCCCAGAATGCACGCGCCGATGAGCTGGCCAACCGTGCGATGGATGAGCGCGAGGGCGGCCAGTGGATCGACGAGGAGCTGGTTGCGGCCGGGTCTGCTGCCGCCGCATCGCCGGCCGGCGATGCGGAGGGCGCGGACATGCTCTTCGACCTCGACCAGCCCGCGGAGGATGCCGCTGCCGGAGCCAAGCGGGAGGAGCCCGCACAAACAAACACCGCGGCGACAACCACCGCGAAGAAAAACACGGCAGAAACGCAACGCGAGGACGAGGAGCCTCAGCCTGCTGGGGTCTCACCCACCGCGTGGATGGGCAAGACCGCGCCGACGACCCTCCTTCTGCTGCGCCACGGCCAGACCGAGCTCAACCGCGACGGCAAATACTCCGGCCGCGGTAACCCGGAGCTCACCGACCTGGGCAAGAAGCAGATCGCGCACGCCGCCCGCCACATCAGCGAGCGCGGCGACGTCGACGTCATCCTGAGCTCGCCGTTGGGCCGCTGTCAGGAGACCGCACGGGCCGCCGCCGAGGCGCTGGGCATGGGCAAGGACGCGATCACGACGGACGAGGCCATCATCGAGATGGACTTCGGCGCCTGGGAGGGCCGCCGCTTCGCCGAGATCCAGGAGGACCACCCGGAGGAGCACCGGGAGTGCTTCAACTACGCCACCGCCGCGCCCCACGGCGGGGAGTCCCCGGAGCAGGTTTACCGGCGGGTCTCCGAGTTCGTGGATCGCGTCGTTGCTGAGTACCCGGGCAAGACGGTGCTGGTGGTCACCCACATGATGCCGATCAAGTCGGTGCTGCGCCGGGCGCTGGGCACCGGCGGGGAGATCTACCGCAGCCTGCACCTGGACGTGGCCAGCCTCTCGGTGGCGGACTTCCTGCCCAACGGCGCGGGCGTGGTCCGGCTGGTCAACGAATCTCATTACCTCGGCTAGCGGCCTGGGGGTTAGACTTAAGGCTTGTCGAGGCGGCCGGGTGGCTGCGGCGTGGTGGAACCACCGGCCGGTTTTTGCCGGCGGGTCAGGCCCCTTGTCGAGGAAAGTCCGGACTCCACAGAGCACAGTGGTTGCTAACGGCAACCCAGGGTGACCTGCGGGCAAGTGCAACAGAAAGTAGACCGCCCGCCCACCGTTTTTGCGGTGCATGGCGGGTGAGGGTGAAAGGGTGCGGTAAGAGCGCACCAGCGTGGCAGGCGACTGTCGCGGCTAGGTAAACCCCACTGGGAGCAAGGTCAAGGAGCCGCGCCTCCCCGTCCGTCGCAGGGCGGGGTGCGTGGAGTTGTCTGAGGGCTGCTCGCCCGATGAAGGACAGGTGGACTGCTTGAGGCGCCCAGCAATGGTGCGTCCAGATGGATGGTCACCTCGTGCCACCCCTCGTGGGTGGCATCAGACAGAATCCGGCTTAGAGGCCGCCTCGACACTCACACTTTGCATCTACACTGGTGGGAAGTATCAACCCGAAAGGATGGGTGAAACCCATGGCAGAAGAAAAGTGGTACTTCGACACCAAGACCGGTGAGGTCACCAAGGGTAAGTCCAGCGGCTGGGATACCCGCATGGGCCCCTATGACTCCGAAGAGGCTGCCCGCCAGGCGCTCAGCATCGCGCAGCAGCGCACCGAGGCCGCCGATGCTTATGACGAGCAGGACGACTGGGATAACGAGGACTAAGCTCCGGCTTTCCGCATAGTTCATGAGCAGCACCGAACACGGCACCAGAGAGCACGGCGCCAACGAACCCAGCACAAACCAACCCGGCATCGCAGAACAAGCAGATCTGAGCGGACTCACCTCCGCCGAGGTCGAGGAACGCACCCGGGCGGGCAGGACCAACAAGGCCACCCGCACCACGGGGCGCACGACCTGGGAGATCATCCGCGCGAACGTCTTCACCCGCATCAACGCGATGCTGGGTGTGCTCTGCGTGATCGTGCTGGCCACCGGCTCCTGGATCAACGCCGCCTTCGGCCTGTTGATCATCGCGAACTCCGCGGTGGGCATCATCCAGGAGCTCCGCGCGAAGCGGACCCTGGAGAATCTCAAGATCCTCTCCGAGTCCCGGCCCCGCGTCATCCGCGACGGCGAGGAACGGGAGGTCACCCAGAACGAGATCGTCGAGGGGGATTTGATCCGCGTCGGTTCCGGCGACGAGATCGTGGTCGACGGTCCGCTGCTGTCCGGTTCGTTGTCCATGGACGAATCCCAGCTCACCGGGGAGGCGGACCCGGTGCGGCACAACCCCGGCGACGAGCTGCTTTCCGGCTCCTTCGTCAAGCACGGCAGCGGTGTCTTCCGTGCGGAGAAGGTGGGCGGGGAGTCCTACGCCGCCCGCCTGGCTGCGGAGGCCAGCGATTTCTCGCTCACCGATTCGGTGCTGATGAGCGGCATCAACTCGATCCTGCGGGTGATTACCTGGCTGCTGATCCCCACCGGACTGCTCACCATTTTCACGCAGCTGACCCGCACGGACGCCCCGATCCGCGAGTCGATCCTCTCTATGGCCGCGGCGCTGGTGCCGATGGTGCCCGAGGGCCTGGTGCTGATGACCTCCATCGCCTTCGCAGTGGGCATCGTGCGCTTGGGCAAGTACAAGGCCCTGGTCAACGAGCTGGTCGCCATCGAGGGGCTGGCCCGCGTGGACACGATGTGCACGGACAAGACGGGCACACTGACCAGCAACGAGATGGAGTTGGAGGCGGTTGTCGACGAACACGGCGAGGGCGCCGGCGCCGAGACGTTGCGCGACCTGCGCCGTCTCTTCGCCTCCCAGTCGGATCTGAATAACACGGCCGAGGCCATCGTCCAAGGGCTCGACGAGTGGGCCGAACACCCAGCCGAGGGGGAGGGGTCCGGCGCCACCGGTTCCTCCCAGCTCCAGTCCTCCCAGCCCCAGGCTTTCGAGGGCAGCGAGATCCCGTTCTCCTCGGCCTATAAATTCTCCGGCTTTCGCGTGGCGGATGGTCCGACCTTCGTGCTGGGAGCGCCCGACGTCCTGCTTGATAAGGACACTCCCGCCGCCAACGTCGCGGCGAAGGAGGAGGCCGATGGGCGCCGCGTCCTCGCCTTCGGGCGCGCGCTGGACGAGGTCGAGGACCCGGACGAGGACGGCGCGAACGTCACCACTCCTGAGCTCGGCGACCCGGTGCTGATCGTCCTGCGGCAGAAGCTGCGCCCCGATGTGGCCGAGACCCTGGCGTACTTCGAGCACGAGGGCGTGGACGTCAAGATCATCTCCGGCGATAACCCCGGCTCCGTCGCCGCGGTTGCGAAGGAGGCCACCGGCGAGCAGCTGAGCTCCATCGACGCCCGCGAGATCGCGCCGGAGGACATGGAGCAGGCCGTTCTGGAATCCGAGGTCTTCGGCCGTGTGAAGCCCGAGCAGAAGCAGGCGATGGTCGAGGCCCTCCACGCCCACGGCCGCACCGTCGCGATGACCGGCGACGGCGTCAACGACGTGTTGGCGCTGAAGAAGGCCGACATCGGCGTGGCGATGGGCTCCGGCTCCGCCGCGACCCGCAGCGTGGCGCAGTTGGTGCTGCTCAACGACCGCTTCTCCTCGATGCCGCACGTCATTGCCGAGGGGCGCCGGGTGATCGGCAATATCGAGCGGGTGGCGAACCTCTTCCTCACGAAGACCGTCTACTCCGTGGTGCTGGCGATGGTCGTGGCCGTGGCGGGCGTGACCTTCCCCTTCCAGCCGATTCACGTGACGATCACGGGCTGGTTCACCATCGGTATCCCCGCGTTCATCCTCTCCCTGGCTCCCAATACGGAACGGCCGCGGGATGGTTTCGTCCGCCGCGTGCTGTCGCTGGCGATCCCGGGCGGGGCAATTGTGGGCCTGGGCTCGGTGATCATGTGGCTGGTGATCTACCCAGGCGATGGGGCGAGCGTGACCGAGCAGCGTCAGGCGGGTACGGCGGTGCTGCTGGCGCTGATCATCATGGGGCTGTGGGTGCTGAACATCGTGGCCCGCCCGATGAAAACGTGGAAGTGGGCGCTGTGGTTCGGCTGCATCGGCGGCTACCTGGTGCTCTTCCTGATCGCTCCGATCCGCGAGATCGTGCTGCTGGATATTGGTAATACGCGCCTGATGATCACCGGCGCGGTGGTCGGGCTGTGTGGCGCCGTGATGATCG
Organism: Corynebacterium sp. HMSC22B11; assembly: GCF_001815965.1. NCBI lineage: Bacteria > Bacillati > Actinomycetota > Actinomycetes > Mycobacteriales > Corynebacteriaceae > Corynebacterium > Corynebacterium sp. HMSC22B11. The sequence continues at coordinate 102,409 of NZ_KV823470.1, forward strand.
AGTTCTCCCAGTTCCTGGCCCGCCGTTTCCTCCTCCATCAGGATTAAGGACGTCGCGAGCCACGCTGATGCTCGGCGCTGACTGATCCGGCTGGGCAGTGTGGGATCTCTGCCCCGGTCAAGGGCTGGGTAATACAAAAACGCCGCCCGCCGGGGCCGTGGCTGGCCCAGGTGGCGACGTCCTAACAGAAAGAGCGCGTAGCTAGAAGCAGTGCTCCTCGGCGGGGAAGGTGCCCTCGGCGACCTCACGCTTATAGGCGGCCGCAGCATCCGTCAGAGACGCGCCGACCTGGGCCCACTGCTTGGCGAACTTCGGGCGGTGACCATGTTCTGGCAGGGCGACCATGTCGTGCCAGACCAGCACCTGGGCGTCGGTGTCCGGACCAGCGCCGATGCCGATGGTGGGGATCGGGAACTGCTCGGTGGCCTGCTTCGCGACGTCCGCGGGCACCATCTCCAGCACGACCATCTCGGCGCCCGCCTCGGTGACGGCGGCCATGTCATCCAGCAGCTGGGCGGCGGAATCCCCGCGGCCCTGAACCTTAAAGCCGGAGAGCTGGTTGACGGACTGCGGGGTGAAACCGATGTGCGCGCAGACCGGGATACCGGCCTCGGTCAGGGCCTTGATGCGGGGCGCCATGCGGCGGCCGCCCTCGATCTTGATCATCGCGGCACCGGAGCGGCGCATCATCTCGGCGGCACTCTTCACGCACTGCTCATCGGAGGCCTCGTAGGTGCCGAAGGGCAGGTCGGCGATGACCAGCGCATTGCCGGCGCCGCGGACCACGCCGGCGGCGAGGAAGATCATCTCCTCCAGGCTGACCTGCTGGGTCTGGTCATAACCGAAGACCACATTGGCCGCGGAGTCGCCGACCAGGAGGCATTCCACTCCGGCCTCGGCGAAGGCGGCGGCGGTGGAATAGTCATATGCGGTGAGCATCGCCCATTTCTCGCCGCTGGCCTTGCGTGCTGTGAGGTCGGAGATGCGAACTTGCTTGGTGGGAACCATGTACCCACGCGGGGAATCCTGTCGAGCCATGAATGTGATTGTGCCAGAAGCACCCAGGGCGTGTCCGGGCTAGTGCCTAAGATGGGGATTATGAGCAGCCAACAGGAATTCGTCCTCCGCACCCTTGAAGAACGCGATATCCGCTTCGTCCGCCTCTGGTTCACCGATATTCAGGGTTATTTGAAGTCCGTGGCCGTGGCTCCCGCCGAGCTGGAGGGGGCGTTCACGGAGGGGATTGGTTTCGATGGTTCCGCGATCGAGGGCTTCTCGCGGGCCTTCGAGGCGGACACGATCGCCCAGCCGGATCCCTCAACTTTCCAGATCCTGCCCTTCGGTGCGGAACAGGACGGCTACCTCTCCGCCCGCATGTTCTGCGACATCACGATGCCGGATGGGCAGCCATCCTGGGCGGACCCGCGGCAGGTGCTGCGCCGCCAGCTGGCGAAGGCCGCGGAGGACGGCTTTAGCTGCAATGTTCACCCGGAGATCGAGTTCTTCCTGGTGAAGTCCATCGACACCGACGGCCAGCCGCCGGTGCCCGCCGATAATGGTGGTTATTTCGACCAGGCGGTGACGGATAATGCGCCGAACTTTAGGGCCGAGGCGATTAACTCCCTGGAGCGGATGGGCATCCCGGTGGAGTTCTCCCACCACGAGAACGGCCCTGGCCAGCAGGAGATCGACCTGCGCTTCGCGGATGCGCTCACGATGGCGGACCACGTGATGACCTTCCGTTACCTGATCAAGCAGGTCGCGCGGCGCAATGGGGTGCGGGCGACCTTCATGCCCAAGCCTTTTAGCCAGTACCCGGGCAGCGCGATGCACACCCACATCTCCCTGTTCGAGGGGGAGGATAACGCCTTCCACGACCCGGACGACGAGTTCCGGCTCTCTGCCACCGCGAAGAGCTTCATCGCGGGCATCCTGGAGCACGCCCCGGAGTTCACCGCGGTGACGAACCAGTGGGTGAACTCCTATAAGCGCATCTCCTATGGCGAGGAAGCACCGCGTGCGGCGAGCTGGGGCGCGTCCAACCGCTCGGCGATGGTGCGTATCCCGATGTACACGCAGCACAAGGCGGCGACGCGCCGGGTGGAGATCCGCTCCCCGGACTCGGCGATGAACCCGTACCTGGGCTACGCGGTGATGTTGGCCGCGGGTCTGAAGGGCATCCGCGAGGGCTACGAGCTGCCTGCCCCGGCGGAGGAGGATGTGTCCCTGATGACGCGCCGGGAGCGCATCGCCGCCGGCTTCAAGGATCTGCCGACGGACCTGGATTATGCGCTGCGGAAGATGGAGCGTTCGGAGATGGTGGCCGAAGCGCTCGGCGAGCATGTCTTCGAGTTCTTCCTGCGTAATAAGTGGCAGGAATGGCATGCCTACCAGTCTCAGATCTCCCCGTGGGAGCTGCGCCACCACCTGGAGTTCTAGGCCCCAGCGGGTAGCTGGGTTCTGTCCTGGCTACCCGGCGCTGCCTCCGGTTTCACGGTGAGACCGGAAGGTACGCGCCCAGCCCGCCGCCATCGACGTTTTTGTGAAGAAGTGAGTGTTCTATGACTAGGTCGCAGGGGCTTCCCCGCACCTCCCGTTCCGACGTCCCGTCCCCGCGGGTGCTGGGTCTGCGCCGCGAGCGCGCGGTGGAGGACCTGGAGATGCTGGGTTGGACCGGACGGGAGCACACCTCCCTGTTGTGGACGCTCGCGGCCGCCGGCAGCCCGGATCTGGCGCTGAATAACTTCGTGCGCCTGGTCGAAGCTCTGCGGGCGGCGGAGGAAGCCGGCGACCTGCCAGTGCCCGGCGCGGCGCATCCGGAGTCCGTGGCCGCTGCTGCAGCTGCCCAGGCCGGGGCAGATGCGGGCCAGGGTGGGACAGATACAGGGCAGGGCGCGGCACGTTCCGGCCAGCAGGACGCCGCGCAGGCCGACGCCTCCCAGATCGACCCAGCGGTGGGGGTGCCGGTGGGCCAGGTCGCCCAGTTCACGGATGTGAAGGCGGAGACCCTGCTTGCAGCGGTGGAGGAGAATCCCAACTTCCGGCGCCGCCTCTTCGCCCTGCTCGGGGCCAGTACCGCGTTGGGCGATCACGTGGTGGCCAACCCCGGCACCTGGGTGGATCTGGCCGCCCCGATGCCCAGCCGCCAGGAAATGATGGACGCGATGCTCGCCGCGGTGGGGGCCACGCCGGTCGACGAGGCCGGCGAGTTGACCTTCAAGGCGGCGATCACCGGCAGCGAAGCGGACTCGGCGCTGATGGTGGCCTACCGCAACCTGCTGGCCAGGGTGGCGGCCATCGACCTGGCATCCACCATGGTGGAGCGCGGCCACACCCCGCCCAAAGCACTGGACTTCGAGGCCCTTTCCCTGGCGCTCACGGATGCGGCGGACGCGGGCCTGACCGCGGCGCTCGCGGTGGCCTGCAGCACGGTCTACGGAAAGCCGGGGGCGGAGAACGAAAAGCAGCCCGCCCGGCTGGCGGTGCTGGCGATGGGCAAGTGTGGCGCCCAAGAGCTGAACTACATCTCGGACGTGGACGTCATCTTCGTCGCCGAACCCGCGGATGCCCGTGCGATGCGCTGGGCGGGTGAGTTCATCAACATCGGCAGCCGCGTGTTCTTCGAGGTCGATGCGGCCCTACGCCCGGAGGGCAAGCGCGGTGCGTTGGTGCGCACCCTGGATTCCCACGTGAACTACTACCAGCGCTGGGCCAAGACCTGGGAGTTCCAGGCCCTGCTCAAGGCCCGCCCGATGAGCGGGGACCTGGAGCTCGGCAGAGACTACTGCGAGGCCATCGCCCCGATGGTGTGGTCGGCGGCGGAGCGCGAGGACTTCGTCCCAGATGTGCAGGCCATGCGCCGCCGCGTCATCGAGAACGTGCCCGCCGACATCCGCAGCCGCGAGCTGAAGCTGGGGGAGGGCGGCCTCCGCGACGTGGAGTTCGCCGTCCAGCTCCTGCAGCTCGTCCACGGCCGCACCGACGAGAACCTGCGCGTCTCCGCCACGGTCGCAGCCCTGCGCCAGCTCGTGGACGGCGGCTACGTGGGCCGCGAGGACGGCCAGGTGCTGATCCGCTGTTATGAGTTCATGCGCCTGCTGGAGCACCGCCTGCAGCTGCACCGGCTGAAGCGGACCCACACGCTGCCGGAGGAGGACGACGTCCAGGAGCGCCGCTGGCTGGCCAAGACCTCCGGCCGCGTGCGCTCCACGGACGCTTCGGGGACTCAGCGTTCCCTGGTGGAACAGCTGGAGTTGGATGTCCGCCAGTCCGCGCTGCAGATCCAGAACCTGCACCGGAAGCTGTTCTACCGCCCGCTGCTCTCCTCGGTGGTCGGGATGGACGCCGACGCCGTCCGCCTGTCCCCGGAGGCAGCGAAGCGCCAGCTGGCTGCGTTGGGGTACGAAAGCCCGCAGCGTGCCTTCGAGCACCTGCGCGCACTGGCCGATGGCACGACCCGCAAGCACAAGCTGCAGGCGATCATTCTGCCCAGCCTGCTGGAGTGGCTGTCCGCCACGGTCGACCCCGATGCTGGGTTGCTGGCCTACCGGAAGCTCTCGGAGGCGGCGATGGACCGCTCCTGGTTCCTGCGCCTGCTGCGCGACGAGAACATCGTGGGCAAGCGCCTGATGTTTCTGCTGGGAACCTCGCCTTTCCTGGCGGACCTGCTGCTGAATTCCATTGATTCGGTCAAGCTGCTCTCGGATGGGGCGAAGGGGCCAAAGCTGCTGGATCGGGAGCCCGCGGTGGTGACTCACTCGCTGGTCGCGGCGGCGAACCGGCAGCGGGACCCGGATAAGGCGATCGGTGTGGCCCGCGCGCTGCGCCGGGCGGAGCTCTCCCGCATCGCGGCCGCCGATCTGCTCGGCCTGATGAGCGTGGAGGAGGTCTGCGTGTCCCTGTCCTGGGTCTGGGATGCGGTGCTGGAGGCGGCCCTGCAGACGGAGATCCGGGCCTGGGAGGATGAGCACCAGACCAACGCCCCGGCCACGATCTCGGTGATCGGGATGGGGCGCTTGGGTGGCGCGGAGCTGGGGTACGGCTCGGACGCGGACGTCATGTTCGTCGCCGAACCCGTCGAGCAGGACGGCGACGGCACGAACGGAGCCCAGGCCGCCGAGGGCAAGAAGGACGCGGGCGTCGGGAAGGACGGCGCTGACGTCGAGAAGACGGACGTGGACAACAGCGGCGCGGAGAAGCCGGGGAGCAGCGCCGACGCTGCGGGTAGCGATGCCAGCGCGGTGGACCCACTGAAGTGGGCGATCACGATCTGCGAATCCGTACGCCGCCGCCTGGGCAAGCCTTCCCAGGACCCGCCGCTGGAGGTGGACAGCAACCTGCGTCCGGAGGGCCGCAACGGGGCGCTGGTGCGCACCCTGGCCAGCTACGAGCGCTACTACTCCGAGTGGGGCGAGACCTGGGAGCTGCAGGCGCTGCTGCGCGCCACCTGGATCGCCGGCGACAAGAACCTCGGCATGCGCTTTCTGCGGATGATCGACCAATTCCGCTACCCGGCGGGTGGGGCAACGGCCAAGCAGGTCAGCGAGGTCCGCCGCATGAAGGCGCGCGTGGACTCCGAGCGTCTGCCCAAGGGCGCGGATAAGAACCTGCACACCAAGCTCGGCCGCGGCGGGCTTACGGACGTGGAGTGGACCGCCCAGCTGCTCACGATGCAGCACTGCGATAAGGAGCATCTGCGCAACACCTCCACCCTGGGCGTGCTGAAGGAGATGGCAGCGGAGGAACTGATCAGTGAGGCCGACGCCCTGACGATGCGGGAGGCGTGGATCACCGCCACGAAGGCCCGCAACGCGCTCGCCCTGGTCCGCGGCAAGCGGAAGGACCAGCTGCCGGGCTCCGGCAAACCGCTGGCCCAGGTCGCAGCGGCAGCTGGCTGGCCCATCGAGGAGTCCCAGGAGTTCCTGGACGACTACCTGAAGAAGACGCGCCGGGCGCGCACGGTCGTGGACCGGGTGTTCTGGGGCGAGGACATCGTTGAGGACGCCGAGGGCAGCGAATTCGACCACATGGACCAGCTGGACTGGGGTGCGGACCACCACCCGGAGGACTCCCGCGCCTTCGGCATTGGCGACCACGTCGAGCTGGACAAGGTTCTCAACAGTGACATGCTGGACCGCGATTGGGCTGCCGACCGCCGCGACGAGGTGGTGCGGGCCTTCCGCGGGCGCCGACCGCGGCTGTAGGGGAGGAGCGCTGCCCGCCGAGCCCCGGCCACCAGCGCCGCGCTGCCCGCCGAGGCCGGTCCGCACCAGCACCGTCCGCCAGGCCCGTCCGGACCAGAACCGCGTCGGCCATACCAGCACCGCCCCGCCCGCGAAACTAGCCCCCTGGGGTGCCTCGGGAGGGCTGAGCACCCCCGAGGATTACCTACTTCGGGGGATGTATAGCGCCCCGATGCGGGGATTGTTCACCGTCAATTAACCCATCTGGGGGATGGAAACCTAAACTGTGCCCTGATCCCGCCCATAATCTGGGCGATTCCCCATAAACCCAGCAGGAGTATTCGTGAACCGGATCCCCCTTATTGTCAGACTGATCGCAGGCATCGTGATCGGCATCGTGGTCGGCGCGATCTGCCGCTCCGCGGATGTCGAGTGGCCGATCCGCGCGTTCGCCACCTTTAACCAGATCTTCGGCACTTTCCTGAGCTTCGTGATCCCGCTGATCATCTTCGGCTTCATCGCCCCCGGCATTGGTTCCCTGGGTCGCGGTGCGGGCAAGCTGCTGGGCCTGTCCCTGGGCGTTGCCTACAGCTCGACGGTCATCGCCGGTCTGCTGGCGCTGCTGACCTCCTTCGGTCTGTTCCGCTTCCTGCTGGACGGCGCCCAGGGCCTGATGGAAACCGATAACCCGGAGGACGCCCTCGTCGAGGCGTATACGAGCATCGAGATCCCGCCGGTGATGGACGTCATGACCGCGCTGATCCTCGCCTTCGTCGTCGGCCTGGGCATGACCCGCCTGACCGACCGCACGATGTACCAGCTGACGGATGATTTCCGTCAGATCATCGAGCGCCTGCTGAGCTCCGTGGTGATCCCGCTGCTGCCGTTCCACGTGATGGGCGTGTTCGGCAACCTGACCTACGCCGGTGTGGTGGCGAACATCCTCGCTGTCTTCGCGAAGGTCTTCATCATGGTGCTGGTCCTGCACTGGGTCATGCTGGTCTTCCAGTACTGCATCGCTGGTGCGGTCTCCAGCAAGAATCCGTTCACGATGCTGCGCACGATGCTGCCGGCGTACGTCACCGCGCTGGGCACCCAGTCGTCTGCGGCCTCCATTCCGGTCACCCTGCGCTCGGCGAAGAAGGCGGGCCTGCACCCACGCTTCGCGGACTTCCTGATCCCGCTGAACGCGAATATTCACCTCTCTGGCTCCATCATCACCATCACCGCCTGCTCCATGGCCGTGTGGGCATTGGCTCACGGTGAGATGATCTCCGTCGGCCAGATGATCCCGGTCATCCTGGTGCTGGGCATCATGATGGTCGCCGCCCCAGGCGCCCCGGGTGGTGCGGTGATGACCGCGCTGGGCGTGCTGGAGTCCATGCTGGGCTTCGACCAGCCGATGCTGACCCTGATGATCGCCCTGTACCTGGCGCAGGATTCCTTCGGCACCGCCGCGAACGTCACCGGCGATATGGCCGTGGGCCGTGTGGTCCAGGGCCTGGCATCGCGGGTCAAGGGCATCGAGATTCCAGAGGACGATCCGGAGCTGCAGGGCGCTGGCGCTGCCGCAGCTGCTGAGAATGAGGAACGCGACGCGTAAACCGTGACTTCTGCCAGTAACAGCCCCATTCCCACCACCGTGACCCCACGGGCGGTGGGAATTTGGGTTACGGGTGTTCTCGTCTACGTCATGGCGGTGCTGGGACGCACCTCCCTGGGCGTGGTCAGCGTGGATGCCCTCGACCAGTTCCAGATCAACGCCGGGCAGCTGGCGGTGTTCACCACCGTGCAGCTGGCGACCTATGCCTTCGCCCAGATCCCCGCGGGTCTGCTGGTGGACCGGCTGGGGCCGCGGAAGATGATGCTTTACGGGGCGGTGCTGATGGCCGTGGGCCAGGTGCTGCTGGCGTTGACGACGAGCTTCCCGGTTGCTGTGGCTGCTCGCGTGCTGGTCGGTGCCGGGGACGCCACCGCGTTCCTGTCCGTCATGCGGATCATTCCCGCTTGGTTCCCGCTGCGCACGGCGCCACTATTCGGTCAGGCCACCGGTGCGGTGGGGCAGCTGGGGCAGTTCCTGTCCGCGGTGCCCTTCCTCGCGCTGGTCGGTTCCGCTGGCTGGACCATCGGTTTCGTCTCCCTGGGTGCGGTGGGGTTGTTCGTAGGGATCGTGGCTTTCGTCGTCGTGTGGGATACGCCGGGTGAGCTGACGAGCGGCCGGCGCGGCGGCGTCGACAACCAAGAAGACGGACCGGGCCCCTCGCCGATGGTGGCGGTGAAGTACGCGCTGGGTAACCGCACCGCCTGGCACGGCTTCTTTATCCACTGGTCGGGGCTCTCCTTGTTGGTGGTGTTCACCCTGCTGTGGGGCATGCCGATCATGACGCTGGGCATGGGCATGGATAAGGCCACCGCGGGCTGGGCGATTTCTGCCTCCACGCTCGCGATGGCGATCTGCGGGGTGCTGGTGGGGTTCCTGTCCGCCCGGTTGGGGCGGTCGCGGTGGAAGGCCATCGTGGTGGGGACGTCGCTGGGTGCGGCCGCGTGGCTGCTGTTCTTCATCTCCCCGGAGCCGCGGACGGCCGCTGCGGCGTTCGTGATGAACGTGGTGATGGGGGTGGTCTCGCCGCTGGCGAATATCGGTTTCGATTCGGTGCGTGAGGAGTGCCGGCGTGAGTTCGTGGCCACCGCGACGGGGCTGGCGAATATGGGCGGCTGGCTGGCCGGGATGGCCGCCAACCAGGCGATGGGGATCTACCTGACGCTGGCTGCTCCGAACGGGGATTACACCTGGGCGGAGTTCCGCTTCGGCTGGTTCGTGGTGCTCGGCGTGTGGGCGCTGGGCCTGGTTGGAGTGGTGGCCACCCGGCCGCGTCGCTAGGATTCGGTGGCATGTCTCGCACTACTTCTCACGACGCGGCCCGGCCGGCCCGCGCGCTGCAGCTGACCGCACTGGGCGCCTATGTGGCGGTCGTCCTGGCGCTGACGGTTGGGAAGAGCTTCTACCAGATCGGTCTGCTGTGGAAGCCGGAGAATCAGCGGGTGCGGGAGCTGTTGCTGGTGCCTTTTGAGCTGGTCGGCCAGTCCCCGACGATCTTCGGGGTGGTCTTCGACTACGTGGGCAACGTGGCCTTCTTCGTGCCCCTTGGCATGCTGCTGGTCGTGGTGTTTTTCGGGGTGAACCGGCCGGTGTGGCGCGCGGTGTGGGTCGCGGCCCTGTTGAGCCTGGGCATCGAGGTCTGCCAGTACGTGTTCTCGGTGGGGCGTACCTCGGTGGACGACTGGTGGTGCAACACACTGGGCGCGTTCCTGGGCGCGTATTTTGCGGTGAAGATGGGGCCGCGTTGGCACAAGGTGTGGGTGTGGCTGGCGCTGGCACTCGGGGTGGTCTTCGCGGTATTGGTGGGGCTAGGCGACCGCTTGGGGGATCCGGAGAAGGTCGTCGGCTAAGGCTTAAAGGGAGTGATCCGATGAGTACGTTCACCAAGCACAATCCGGGGCGCACCGGCGCGTGGGAGGCCGCCGGGTTGGAGTGGCTGGCTGCCGCCCGGGACGGTGACGGGGCCGCCCCGAAGGACGGTGGCGGCGCCGGTGCCGCTCAGGGCGCCCGGGTGGTCGGCGTCGTGGAGCGCACCCCGGACACGGTCGTCCTGGAGCGGGTGCAGGAGACCCGACCCACCCCGGAGGCCGCGGAGGCCTTCGGTCGCGAACTAGCCGCCACGCACGCCGCGGGCGCCCCGTGTTTCGGCGCCGGCCCCGTGAACGCCGCGGGCGAGCCCTGGGAGGGGAGTGGCTACCAGGGCCCGAACGAGCACCTGTTGCCGCTGCCGCTGGGGGCCTGGGAGAGCTGGGGTGCGTTCTACGCGAACCTCTTAGAGCCCCTGATCGAGCCCGCCTGGGGCGGTCTGTCGGGCGAGGACCAGCGGGCCGTCCGCACCCTGCTGGAGCGCCTGCGCGACGGGGACCTCGACGTCCCCGGCGACCAGGCACCGGCACGCTGCCACGGCGACCTGTGGGCGGGCAACGTCCTGTGGAGCCCTGAGGGCGCAGTACTCATCGACCCGGCCGCGCACGGCGGGCACCCGGAGACCGACCTGGCCGCCCTGCAGCTGTTCGGCATCGCGCACCAGGAGCGCATCCTGGGTGCGTATCAGGAGGCCGCGGGCTGGGATTCCTCCTGGCGGCAGCGCGTGCCGCTGCACCAGCTGCACCTGCTTTTCCTGCACGTCGCGGTGTTCGGTGGTTCCTATGTGCGCCAGGCGATGACGGCGGTGCACCGCAGCCTCGCGCTCTAGCCACTACCCGCAGCCCGTCATCCGCCTCCCGCTAAGCTTAAGCCCATGAGATCCACGCTCCCGCTGCGTGCCATCCGGCTGCGCCACGTGCTGCGCGAGCCCAGCTCCTGGGTGCACCAGATGCCGGTCGTCGCTGATCTTCGTGAGCGTGGCCGGCTGGAGTTCCCCTCGCCGGTGACCGTGCTCTCCGGGGAGAATGGCGTGGGCAAGTCCACGCTCCTGGAGGCGCTCGCCCTCAAACTGGGCTTCGGGGCCACCGGGGGCCGCCTGGACGATCCGTTCAAACAGGCGAGCACGGGCACCGAGTCGCCGCTGGTCCACGACCTCGTCGCGGACCTTTCGCAGCCGCTGCTCCGAGGCTATTTCCTGCGCGCGGAGAGCCACCTGACCCAGGTGCTGCACAACCAGTCGCCGATGGAGACCGCGGGCCGAAACCGGCTGGAGGCAGACTGGGACATCACCGCCCGCTCTCATGGGGAGTCGATCTTCGACATCTTCCACGAGTACATCGACGGCGCCGGGCTTTACCTGCTCGACGAGCCCGAGGCCGGCCTGTCTACGATCCGCCAGATGGCGTTGCTTGGCCAGATCGCGGAGGAGGTTCGCCAGGGCGCGCAGTTTGTGATCGCCACGCATTCGCCGATCCTCATGGCCTTCCCCGGCACCACGATCTACGAGATCGGCGAGCACGGTATCTGCACCACCGCGTTGGAGCAGACCGAGGCCTTCACCGCGCTCGCGGAGTTCTTCGCCGATCCCCACGGGACCGTGGACTTCCTGCTGGGGGAGTAGGCCTTCTTCTTTTTAGGACGTCACCAGCTGGCGTCCTGCTGGGCTCGCCGGGTCGGTGTGAAGGGTCTTGGGGCTAGGCAGTCCGCGCGCCGGGGAACGCCGACGCCGTGTCTTCAGTGTGGAAGGCTGAGGCTTACACGACCTGCCCGCCGGGCCGGGAGAGCCGCAGCCACCAGCGAACGGCGATGATCGCCACGAGGATGCACAGCAGGTTGCGCACCACGAGGATGCTTGCCGGGATCACTGCCGGGCCGGAGGAAACCAGCCAGCCATAGGAGATGGGGAAGACCAGGAAGCTCAAGCCCGCGATGATTACGGTGAGCACCCCGAGTCCCAGGGGAGCGCCCTCGCTGGTGTCTAGTAGTACGTCCCGCCACCGGGCACCCTCGCCGCGCACACCGCGCCGCCCAATCCTTGCAGGCATGGCCAAGCAGATCAGGGGTGCCAGCCACAGCACGTACTGCGGAGAGAACACCTTATTGCCGAGCAGTAGCAGGGCCACGAGCATCGTCGCCGCAGCCAGGGCGCGCTCGGTGTTCCACCCGCCGCGGAGGAAGTGCCGCAGCGCGATGTACACGCCCAGCAGCAGGGTCAGCGCCATGACGGCGGTGGCGGCGTGCATCGCCAGCTCCACCCCGGGCCCGGTGACCTCGTAGCTCTTGGAGGAGGAGAGGTTGATCTCCCAGCGATCGTCGAAGGCAGAGAGGAAGGTAAACGGCGTGGCAGCGACCGACTCCACCTGGAGGCCGCGGACGTCCTGATAAGTAAGCGGGCTGATGACGCGCTCGAAGCCTTCGGTGGCGGTGGTGATACCCACCAGCACGGCGAGCGTGAGGGCGAAGAAGCCCAGCCGCTGCCACGTGCCGCGCGCGTCCCACCGATCCACGAGGGCAACCGCCAACACCCCGGGCCACAGCTTTGACGCGGTGGCGAAGGCCAACAAGGCGCCAGCGACCCGCGGGTGGGAGACCACCACAGCCACCCCCACGCCGACCGCGAGCCCGGGGATCAGGTCCAGCCGGGTCAGCAGGATCGGCCCGATGGCGAAGCTCACGCCGACCCACGTCCACGCCCCGAGGAACCGCCCCAGACGCAGCAGATATCCCGTGAATAGTGCCCCGAGCAGGCAGCACGCGAGGGCGAAGATCAGGAAGAATGCGGTCTCGCTGCCGGGTGCCAGCCCGTCCGCGACGGCCTTGACCGCGCGGATGGGCCACACGCCGACGTCCGGGTACTCACTCAAGGGGGTGGGGCTGCCACCGATGCCGACGATATGCTCGCCGAACGGGCCAGAGAGCAGGCTGCCGTTGCGGTAGTAGCTCAGGTCCTCGGTGCCCCAGCGGTAGGTGGCCACGATCCACAGCTGGAAGATATTGGCCAGCAGCCAACAGACCCACACCGCGATGGGGGACTGGTAGACCGGCCGCGCCGGACGGGTCGTCGCAACCGACCGCCCCGACGTCGCCGGACGTTCCGCCGTGACCTTCCGACTCGCCGTGACTGCTCGCGACGTCGTCGTTCCGGACGTCGTCGTTCCGGACGCTGCCCCGTTGGCCCCTGTGTCGGACGGCGCCCCGTTGGACGTCGCACCGTCGGACGTCGTTGTTTCGGACACCGCCCCGTTGGTCGCTGCGGCGCCGGACGACACCACGTTGGACGCAGACGTCTCCTGGGAGGATTCGCGTCGGGGGGTGGGGTGGGGCTGTTTCACGCAGGTTAGTCTAGCCTGTTTCGGCTGGTCTCACCCGATGTCGGGGCAGTGCTCTAGGATGTGGAGACGTGGACTACATTTCGACTCGTGATTCTTCCCGTACCCCCGCCAAGTTCTCGGACATCCTGCTGGGTGGCCTGGCCCCGGACGGCGGCCTCTACCTGCCTGCCGAGTACCCGCAGCTGAGCGATGAGACCCTCACCGAGTGGCGCAAGCTGCTCGCGGAGAAGGGCTATGCCGCGCTGGCTGCCAAGGTGCTGAAGATCTTTGTGGACGACATCCCGGCCGAGGACCTGGAGGCCATCACGGCCCGTGCGTATACGACGAAGGCTTTCGCGCACGAGGAGATCGTCCCCGTCACGGAGCTCGAGGACGGCATGTACCTGGGCCACCTCTCTGAGGGGCCGACGGCCGCGTTTAAGGACATGGCCATGCAGCTGCTCGGCGAGCTGTTTGAGTACGAGCTGGCCCGCCGCGGCGAGACCCTGAACATTCTGGGCGCGACCAGCGGTGACACGGGTTCGGCGGCGGAGTACGCGATGCGTGGTCGCCAGGGGATCCGCGTGTTCATGCTGACCCCGGCCGGGCGCATGACGCCCTTCCAGCAGGCGCAGATGTTCGGCCTGGATGACCCGAATATCTTCAACATCGCCCTCGACGGGGTCTTCGATGACTGCCAGGACGTGGTGAAGGCCGTGTCCGCGGATGCGGATTTCAAGCGGGATAACCGCATCGGTGCGGTGAACTCCATCAACTGGGCACGCCTGATGGCCCAGGTCGTGTACTACATCTCCTCTTGGCTGAAGCTGACGGAGTCGAACGAACAGAAGATCAGCTTCTCCGTGCCGACCGGCAACTTCGGCGACATCTGCGCAGGTCACATCGCCAAGCAGATGGGCCTGCCGATCGACCGCCTGATCGTCGCGACGAACGAGAACGATGTGCTGGACGAGTTCTTCCGCACCGGCGAGTACCGGGTGCGCAGCTCCGCGGAGACGTTGAAGACCTCCAGCCCGTCGATGGATATTTCCCGCGCGTCGAACTTTGAGCGCTTCGTCTTCGACCTGCTGGGTCGGGACGCCGATCGGGTGGCGGACCTGTTCGGTGTGAAGGTGCGCGAGGGCGGGTTCTCCCTGGCGGAGGACCCGGCGTTCCCGGAGGCGGCCGCGACGTACGGTTTCGCGTCCGGTACGTCTTCCCACGCGGATCGCGTGGCGACGATCCGGGACCTGCATGAGCGCCTGGGCGTGATCATCGATCCGCACACCGCGGATGGTGTGAAGGCCGCGCAGCAGTGGCGTGACAAGGTTGAGGGCCCGATTGTCGTCCTGGAGACGGCGCTGCCGGTGAAGTTCGCGGAGACGATCGAGGAGGCCATCGGGGAGGTCCCTGAGGTTCCGGAGCGTTTCGCCGGAATTATGGACGCCGACCGCCACGTGGTTGATCTGCCGAACGACGCTGAGCGCGTGAAGCAGTACATCCTGGACTCCATCGCGGAGACCAAGGAAGTCGAGAACTAGGGAACTGGCCTGGCCGGGCTGGGCGCGGGGCTGGGCCGGGCTGGGGCGCGGGGCCTGGCTGGGGCCTGGGCCCGAGCTGAGCGGGGTTAGGGGCCTGGAAACGGGGGAGTAGGGCCCTAGTCCGGGCTGGGCGCGGGGCCTAGGCCGGGCTGGACGAGCTAGGGGTACTTGCCGAGCTGAGCGGGATTAGGAGCTTGGACCGAGAGGGGTAGGAGCCTATGCCCGGCTGGGGTCCTGGCTGGGCTGGGCGCGGGGTCTAGGCCAGGATGCACATGGGCGTTGCCCACCCGCGCCGCCGCTCATGCCACCGACGTATGGTGGGGTTCGCAACTGTTTTCGCGAGCCTTGAGGAGGCGTGGCTTTGAAGATTGGTTTTCTGGGTGCCGGTGCGCTGGGCGCATACTATGGCGGTCGCATGGCCGAGACGGGCCAGGAGGTTGGCTTCGTCGCCCGCAACGAGACCCTCGATGCGCTGCGCACCAAGGGCCTGACGCTCATCGACGAGAACGAGGAGACCTCGGTGGTCTCCAACGTTGCCGCTGCGGAAAGCTTCGAGGAACTTGCGGAGACGATGGGCGGGCTGAACGTCATTATCAATGCGACGAAGTCCCTGCCGGGCAACGACTCCTTCCCGGACGTCTCCGGCATCAAGACCGCCGACGGTAAGCAGGTGCCGATCGTGACCCTGCACAACTCGGTGGAGGTGCCGCAGCTGGTCGCGGAGCAGTACGGCGAGGAGAACGTGATTCCGGGCATCGTGCGCGGCTACTTCGTGCACAAGGGGCCGGCGACCGCGCAGTTCCTGCCGGGAATGAAGGTGCTGAACATCGGCACCTTTGACCGTGCGCAGGATAGCCACGCTTACCGGGTGGCCTGCGAGCTCAGTGAAGCGCTGGTTGCGGCGGGCTTCAAGTCCGAGGTCTGGGATGACATCTTCGTGGAGATCTGGTCCAAGGCTATGTTCGTCACGCCGACGGGTGCGCTGGGCGCGCTGGCACATCAGCCGCTGGGCTACCTGCGCGAGGAGGGGGCCGAGGGCAAGCCGGGGCTGCGTAGCACGCTCGAGGGGCTGATGCGGGAGTACGAGGCGGCCGCGCGGGCGCACGGCGTGGGGCTGCCGGAGGACATCGTGGCGAAGACGATGGCGCTCACTGATAAGCAGCCGGATTCCGCGACGAGCTCGATGCAGCGCGATATCCGTGATGGGCTGCCGAATGAGCTGGATGCGCAGGTGGGCGCGGTGCGTCGCATGGCTGCGCGCGTTGGTGTGCCGACACCGCTGCACGACATGATGCAGGGCGCGCTGGAGGGGCAGATCAAGGCGCAGGCCGAGGGCCGCCAGGGCTAGGTGCCACACACCCATTCATGTTTTGCAGAGTTTGATGTCGGAGATCGGTCGGAAAGCGACATTAAACTCTGCAAAACGCACTAACTAGCGGGCAACGAACCTGGTTTTGGGCCGTGGCGTGCCGCTTTTTGCGCGTTTCGTGACATTCTGCGGCCCAAAACGGGCCGGGAGGGGGGGTCAGCACGCCTCTCATTTGCGCGCCGCGTGCGCGCACTAGCGCGCACCCTATTCATGTTTTGCAGAGTGCGTTCCCGCTTTCCACTCACCTCTTTCATGTTTTGCAGAGTTTGTTGCCGAAAATCGGGCGAAAAGCGGCATTCAACTCTGCAAAACGCACATAGGGGGCAGCCTAGCCAGGGCTAGGGGTTTCCGGGGGTCGGCGTCCCCGGCCAGCTGCGCCGGCCGCGCGGCCACCGCGGCCAGCCCCGGCCCGGGACCCTACCTGGCTTAGGTGCGGACCCGCACCACCATTCACGCCTCACCATTCATGTTTTGCAGAGTTTGATGTCGGAAATCGGCCAAAAAGCGACATTAAACTCCGCAAAACGCGCGTTGGGGTCCTGGGCCACCCCGGCCAGCTGCGCCGGCCACGCGGCCACCCCCGGCCAGCCCCGGCCACAAGGCTCCAGCCGGCCCAAGGCCGCCGACCCCAGCCAGCTCCGGCCACGAACCCGGTTTTGGGCTGTGACGTGTCGCTTTTTGAGCGTTTCGTGACATTCCACGGCCCAAAACGGGCGTAGGGCCTTGGGCCACCCCGGCCCCGGCCGCGCTGCGTCATGGGATTGGGCCACGGGGCGTGAGTTTTACGGGGCTCTGCGCGATGCGATCGGAGCAGGTGGTGGCAACGAACCTGGTTTTGGGCTGTGGCGTGTCACTTTTCGCGGGGTTTGTGACATTCCACAGCCCAAAACGGGCATAGGGGCCGGCAAGCCCAGCCTGCCCCGGCCACGAGGCCAACCGGCCCCGGGCCGCTGCGCTGCGCTTCACCGCGACCTGGTCCAATGCGCGGTTTTGCCGCAAAACCTTGACACCAGCCCACCCCTACCCTTAGGTTTATGACCTACATGGTAAACCCCATAACCAGGGAGGTGGTCATGCAGACTGATTCAACGGATCCTCGCCCGATCTACATACAGATCGCGGAGGACCTAAAGTCCATGATCTTGTCCGGGGAGCTCGCCATTGACCAGCGAGCCCCGTCCACGAAAGAACTCTCGGAGTTCTACCAGGTCAACCCCACAACGGCAGCCAAAGCCATGACGGAACTCTCACAGGAAAAGCTCGTCGAAAAGAAACGAGGGCTCGGCATGTTCGTCACCCAAGGCGCCCGCGAGCGCATCCGCAGTGAGCGCAAGGGCGCATTCCAACGCACCTACATCGACCCCCTCAAAACCGAAGCCGCCGCGCTCGGCCTCTCGCTCGAAGAAATCATCGCCATGCTGAAGGAGGAGAAGTGAGCATCTACGGAGTCATCGGCCCCAACGGCGCCGGCAAGACCTACTACCTGCGCACCCTCAGCCAGAACCCAGGCACGGCGCTAGCGCAGGCCGCCCCCGACGCCGCCCTCTACGGCGCCACCCCGCGCGAGTACTTCGCCATCGCGAAAACCGGCTGGTCAGATCTCGACATCAACCGCGCCGAATCCCTCCTCGACTTCCCGGCCACCACCCCGATGAAGAGCCTCAGCCTGGGGCAGCGCCAGATGGTGATCACCGCCGCAGCCCTCGCCTCCGGCCAGCCGACGCTCCTCTTCGACGAACCTTTCAACGGCCTGGACGTCGAGTTCCGTCACCGTCTGCGCAGCATGTTCATCGACGCCGTTACAGACGACGCCGCCGCGGACGCAGCCATCACCGACGGCGGTGACGTCGTCCTACCCAACAACGCAGCCCCGGAACGGACGATCGTCCTGACCTCCCAGCACTCCCAGGACCTCGCGGGCCTGGTGGAGACGCTGATCGTTATCCACGACCACGAGCCGCACGGCCCATTCGACGTCGAGCAGTTGCGCACCCGCCACCCGGTGCTGCGTGGGCTGACGGAGCAGGTGGGGCGGATCGCCGCGGACCTGCCCGTCTTCTCGCGGAAAACCCTGGGCGACCGAAGCGAGCTCGTGCTCGCCGCACCGCTGAGCGCGTCGGCAGCCCAGCATGCGCGCACCCTCGGCGTTGAGGTGAGCTATCTCAACCCCGCGGAACTGATCGACCTGGCCAGTACCAGCGCTTATATCGAAAGGAGCGCACAATGACACTCGGAGTTTTTAGCGCCACGAACCCGCGGACTTTCCTTGGCGTGAGCGCGGGTGCGGTTCTGCTCGCCGGTTTCGGCGGCCTGGTTGTTTCCCGCGGGACGGAGAACACGATGCTCGCGATCCTCGTGCTCGCGGTGCTGTTCGCGGTGACGGCCGCGCGCTCGATGCGGCTGCGCGATTTCGGGGTGAGCAGTACCCGCTGGCTGCGCTCTGCGGCTGTGTCTGCTGTGGTGGTGTCGCTTCTGGCCGCGGTCCTGGTCACGCTGATGATTATTGTGGCGGATCGGAATCCGACCTTCTACCAGGACTTTGCTTCCTTCACTGTCCAGGCGCACGGCTACGAGGTTGCCGGCGGCGTGCGTTACGCCAGCGACGGCCCCGGCATGCCGGTGGGGACGTTTGCGCTGACCGGACTGTGCGTGTTCCTCAGTTTCCTGATGGGCACGGTGGCAGGCACCGCACTGGGGGCGGTCTCCGGTGCGCGGGGGACGCGGGCGTGCGTTGTTGCTGCGGTGGGTAGTTTCGTTGTGGCCTACGGTGTTGGGGCCGTGCTCATGGTTTTGGACGTCAACATCGCCGCGCCGTGGCCCGGCGTACCTATGTTCGCTGTGGTCGTGTGCGTGGTGTCCGGGCTGGTGCTGGCGTGGGCGCTGAGGACGGAGCGCCGCCCCATGCCAGCGGTGGTCCCCGAGCTGCCAGGCGCGGCCCCGGAGCCGCGAGGCGGCGTGGCTGAGCACTAGCCACCGGATCGCCAGGGGTAGTCCCGGCCTCTAGGCCACCCACCCCAGCTGTTCCGGCCACAACCCCGGTTTTGGGCCGTGGGGTGTCGCTTTTTGCGCGTTACGTGGCATTCCACAGCCCAAAACGGGCCACGCGCGGGCCGTGAGGAGGGGCGCGGCCGGGGTTAGGTTGCCGGGGACTACCGCGCAAGGGGGCTAGGCGGTGGAACCGCGGCGGCTCTCAGCAACCCAGCCGAGGAAGCGGCTCGAGCAGGCCGTCCAGTGCGCCAGAAGCAGGAAGGGGATCGCCAGCGCGACCGCGTCCAGCCACTCCGAACCATTGACCAGTGCAACCTGGTGGCCACCCATGCTGACGGTGCCCGGTGGGAAGGTGCACGACCACCACGCCGGGGAGTAATCCACCCAGCGCGCCACGTTCGGGTAGAAGGTCACCATCGCAAAAATCGCCAGCGGAATAGCAAGCACCAGCGCGACGTAGCCGTAGTACACCGACGTCGTGCTGGGGTAGAGGATCTGCATCGCGGTCGTGGACTGCCCGATCACGCCGAGCGGCACCCACGCGGTCGCGGAGTTCGGTCCTGAAAGATCCACCTCGCCGTGCCACGCCGCCCAGTAGACGTGCGCGAAAACCGGCACGGCGGTGAGCAGCGACATCACGAAAAACGCGGTGCCCATAACGTGGTATATCTGCCCGTAATCGCGGGCCAGCCAGCCCGCCACGGAGGCCGAAATCATCGGCCCGACCAGCGGCAATCCCCATGTGAACCGTGGTGTCCCAGAAAAGCGGGATAGCTGGATCGCCCACGTCACGGTGGTGACGGGTGCGCCAATCCAGAACCCGATGAGGCGGTAGGTGGGGACGTCCGTAAGTCCAGAAAGCGCAGCCCCGAGCGCGAGGATGCCGATGAAGAACATCGACCACTCGGCCACGGTGGTGCGCTGGAAGCTCGGCTGCCGGTAGCGGGCGAAGCCGATGGTCAGTGCCACGAGGATCACGCACGCGATCGCTGCGAAGATGCTGGCGCCGATCATCATGTCCTTCTCGACGAGCAGGCGCGCGACGATCGAGGTGCCCATGAGGCTGCCACCCCACGCGGGGCCCGGCGGCGGGAGTTCCCGAAACTTCTTTATCACGCAGGGCATAGTAACGCCCCACGCCCCGCACACCACCGCCGGGGTGGGCCATCTTCACGGGGCGGGATCCGACGCTCATAACGCGAAGGGGGCAGCGTCGGGGTGCGCGTAGTGGAGCCGGCGGGCCAGAGGCTGGCGAAAGAACTCCGCCCACCGGAACGTTTTGCAGATGGTGTTCCCGATCTCTCTCGTGTTTTGCAGAGTTTGATGCCGGAAATCGGACGAAAAGCAGCATCAAACTCTGCAAAACGTACAGAGGGAGCCGGAATGCGCGAACGGGGCGTGGAAACGCGCATCAAACTCTGCAAAACACACCAACTAGCGGGCGGTGAACCTGGTTTTGGGCCGTGGCGTGTCATTTTTTGCGGGTTTTGTGACATTCCACAGCCCAAAACGGTTTGCGAGGCGGTAACCCGGGCCAACCCAGGTCCGAACCCGGGCAGTGACTAGCTCAGGCCACCCAGACCCCACATTTGCAGAGTTTCTGGTCATAAACCTGGCGAAAAATGACCAGAAACTCTGCAAACCGGGGGCTAAACACGCAAAAAAGGGCGCCCCAGCCAGGGGCGCCCTTTCAGCGCACGGATCCCGCGCGTGCTCACGCAGCCTCACGCGCACGCGCACCGTACGCGCGCGTGCGCAAGCCGACTAGCAGTCGTAGTACAGCTCGAACTCCTGCGTCGTCGGGCGCAGGCGGGCTGGCATGATCTCCTCGTCGAACTTGTAGCGGATGTGCGCCTCGATCAAGTCCTCGGTGAACACGTTCCCTGCGGTGAGGAAGTCGTGATCCTCCTCCAGCGCCTCGAGGGCCCCGTCCAGGGAGTACGGAACGGTCGGGATGCCCTTCAGCTCCTCCGGCGGCAGCTCGTAGAGGTCCTTATCCACTGGATCACCTGGCTCGATGCGGTTCTTGATGCCATCCAGGCCAGCCATCATCGCGGCGGTGAACGCCAGGTATGGATTACCCGATGGGTCCGGCGCGCGGAACTCGATGCGCTTGGCCTTCGGGTTGGACCCGGTGATCGGGATGCGGATCGCGGCGGAGCGGTTCTCCTGGGAGTACACCAGGTTCACCGGCGCCTCGAAGCCCGGCACCAGGCGGTGGTAGGAGTTCATCGTCGGGTTCGTGAACGCCAGCACAGCGCCGGCGTGCTTGAGGATGCCGCCGATGTAGTAGCGCGCCATGTCGGAGAGCCCACCGTAACCGTTCTCGTCGTGGAACAGCGGCTGGCCGTCCTTCCAGAGGGACTGGTGGATGTGCATGCCGGAGCCACCGTCGCCGGCGAGCGGCTTGGGCATGAAGGTGGCGGACTTCTGGTTGAATTTCGCGGTGTTCTTCACGACGTACTTGAAGGTCTGCATGTCGTCCGCGGCGTGCAGGAGGGTGTTGAAGCGGTAGTTGATTTCCTGCTGTCCGCCGGAGCCCATCTCGTGGTGGGAGCGTTCGACGTCGAAGCCGACGTCCTGCAGATGTTCACCGATCTCGTCGCGGAGGTCCTGCATGTGGTCGTAGGGCGCGGTGGGGAAGTAGCCGCCCTTGGTGCGCACCTTGTGGCCCAGGTTGCGGGAGCCGTCCGGGTTTTCCTTCGCGCCGGAGTTCCACCAGCCCTCGACGGAGTCCACCTCGTGGAAGGACTTATTGGTGGTGGAGTCGTAGCGCACGGAGTCGAAGATGTAGAACTCCGCCTCGGCACCGAAGTTGCAGGTGTCGGCGAAGCCGAGCTCCGCGAGGTACTGCTCAGCCTTGCGTGCGATGTTGCGGGGGTCGCGGCTGAATGGTTCGCGGGTGTGTGGGTCGTGGACGAAGAACTTCACGTTCAGCGTCTTGGACTTGCGGAAGGGGTCCACAAACGCGGTCTCGAGGTCGGGCAGCAGCATCATGTCGGAGTTGTCGACGCTGGTGTAGCCGGCGATGGAGGAGCCGTCGAATGCGAGGCCTTCCTGGATCGCGTCCTCGTCGAAGGCGGATGCTGGCACGGTGAGGTGCTGTTCGATGCCTGGCACGTCGGTGAATTGGACGTCCACCCAGCGGATTTCTTCGTCGCGGATGAACTTCTGGATGCCTTCTGGGGTGGTGTGTTCGCTTCCGGGTTTGAACTTACCCATGGGGTTTCACTTCGCTTCTTGGCGTTTGTGGTGTGCAAGTCGTGCAGATATTCAGTTGTGTATTCAGTTCTCACTACCAATGGTAGGGAAAACGCCCGGTCAGTGCTGTGACGACCGGGCGTTGCTGCGTGCGGTCTGTTGCCGCAGGCTTTAGGTCAACCGGGGGGTGTCCCAGAGGTTGAGCTTGGTGCCGATGCCCTTCTTCAGGGCGTTTTCGTAGACGTCGGTGGCCCAGGCGACGTCCTCGACCGGCATGCCGCCGATGGAGTAGCAGAAGATCTCGTCGTCGTTTTGGCGGCCTGGTGCCTTGCCGGAGGCGATGTCGCCGATGTTGACGAGCTTCTCTGCAGGTAGGGTGCCCTCTTCCTTCATGTCCCACCAGCGGTTGCCCGGGATGCCGAGCAGGCGCTCGTAGGTCACGTCCGGCCCGTTCTCGTTGAACCACTCTTCGTAGAGGCCGGTGTAGTCGACGACGAGGCGGCAGTCATCGGACTGGACGAATTCGTCGTCGAGGCGTGCGGCTGCTGGCATGAGCAGCAGGGCGCCTGGCTTCAGGTATTCCTTCTTCAGGTACGGGAAGCCGGACGGGCCGTCCGGGGAGGTGGAGGTGCCGGTGATGACGATGTCGGAGTCCCGGATTGCCTCTTCTTCCGTCTCGACGATGCGGACGTCCTCGAGCTGCGGGTAGTTCTCCTTGATCCAGTCGGCGGCGCGCTGGGTGGAGCCTGCGGAGCGGCCCTTGATCTTGACGTTCTTGATGCTCGGGCGCTGGGTCAGTGCGGCACCGAGGATGGTGCGGGACATCACGCCCGGGCCGACGATGCCGACGGTCTCGGCGTTCTCGAGCGCGAGGTGCTTGACACCCACGCCCGGGACGGAGCCGGTGCGGTAGGCGGAGAGCAGGTTCGCGGACATCACGGACAGCGGTGCGCCGGTGACGGCGTCGTTGAGGATGAACAGGTGGATGGACCGCGGCAGGTCGTTCTGGCGGTTATCGGCGTTGGAGCCGTACCACTTCACACCGGAGTTCTGGAAGCGGCCGCCGATGTAGGCGGGCATGGCCATGAAGCGACGGTCGGGGCCGTTGGCGGGCATGCCTTCGTGCTCCGGGTTGTCCGGGAAGTTGATCTGCGCGCCGTGGGAGTTCGCGGACGCGCCTGCCATGCGGTAGTCGCCGTCGGCGAGCAGGATGAGGGTTTCCTCCATCGTCTCGACGCATGCGGCGAGGTCGGTGACACCGGCGTCGACCATTTCTTCCTCGTTGAGGTAGAGGAAGTCGATGCGGGTCGGGTTGGCGGATGCCTGGTCAGTAGTGTTTGAGTTCTCCGTGCTTGAGCTGGTCAAGGGGTACTCAATCCTTTCCATTTGTTTCGACGGCCACCTGTGCTGCGGCCTCGGACAAGGAATCCCAGAGGCATTCTCTCCAGAATCGTGTTCGGCAGCCTCTCAGCATCTGTTGCGTGCGCGGTGTGCCGCGCTGGTCTGCTGACCCGGGTGCGGGGGCGATTGGCGGGGATTATTCCGCGTCGCGCCGAGGGGCACGGTTTTCCACGATACGGAAAAAGCGCAGCGTGCGGGGCGATTTCTTGCGCAAACTGTGAAAAGCCCGGGTGTTGAGGGTGCTTTTCGTGCGGGGGTAGTGGCGCCGCAGAAAACCGTGGCAGCGGGCTGGGAACCGGCGGAGACATGCAGTGATGCGCGTCACTCGCGAAACGCAGGCGCAGCCATCTCCGGTTGCTACTATCGCTATATGTGAGTTCCGTCACAGTGTAGTTTTTGGGATCAAATGCGCCCGAAAATTGGAGGGGATTGTTGTGCCTTTGCCAGTACCGCCGACCGTGCTTCGCGGAGTCAATGTGCTGAGCCTCGCGCCCAATTTGCCGGGTCCGATCGCGGCCCGCAGGTTGGCTGAGATGGGCGCGAGCGTGACCAAGATCGAGGGGCCCACCGGGGACCTCATGGCTCAGGCCGCGCCGCAGTATTACGAGTGGCTCTGTACCGGCCAGGACGTGGTGCAGCTGAACCTCAAGGAGGAGGCGGACCGCGGCCAGCTAAAGGAGCTGCTGTCCACCTGTGACGTTCTGATCACCTCCTCCCGTCCCGCCGCGCTCGCGCGGCTGGGGCTGTCCTGGGAGGAGCTGCACGCGGCGTATCCGCGGTTGTGTCAGGTCGCGATCGTTGGCCATTCGGGGGACGACGCCGATCTTGCCGGTCATGATCTGACCTACCAGGCCCATGCGGGCACGCTGTTGCCACCGGCGATGCCGACGGTGCCCGTCGCCGATCTGGCAGGCGCGGAGCTTGCGGTGCAGGCGGCGTTGGCGCTGCTGCTGGGCCGAAATGCGGGTGAGGGTTCGGCAGCGCAGGGTGCGGCCAGCGAGGGCGCAGAGGAACAGGCTAAGGACACAGGCGCCGCTGGCGGGGGTGGCTATCACGAGGTTGCGCTCGCGGATGCGGCCGAAGCCTTCGCGATGCCCGCCCAGTGTGGGCTGAGCGCGCCGGGCGGACTGTTGGGCGGGGCGCTGCCGGGTTACCGGATCTATGAGGCCGCACCCGCTGGTGGTGCGGAAGTTGGTGCTGCGGGAGCCGAGGTTGGCGAACCTGCTGGCGGCGTGGGAGCGGGTGCTGGCGAGTCCGTTGGCGGCGGGGCAGAAGGCGCTGAAGTCGAGGGCGCCGAAGTGGAGGGCACCGAGGCGGAAGGCGCCGCGCCCACCCACGTGGCCTTCGCCGCCCTGGAGCCGCACTTCATGGCCCGGGCGATGCAGCTGCTGGGGGTCGACGGCACCGAGGAGCAGTTCGCAGCCACCTTCAAGACCAGGACCGCCGCCGATTGGGAGGCCTGGGGCATCGAACAGGACGTGCCCATCGCCGAGGTCCGCGGGGCTGGCAGGGTGAGGAACTGACGTCCTGCCGCGACGTCTCACCCCGACGTCCTGCCCCGACGTCCTGCCCCGACGTCCTGAACAACAACCGCGAGGGACGGGCGTCCCAAAAGGAGGCGCTACTCGGCCTGGCGGGCGCGGGTGCGGTTGTCGTAGAGCGCGATGAGCAGGCCGATCCCCATGAGCCCCCCGATGGTCACGAAGCCGATGGCGGTGCCGAGCGTCCAGTTGATCGCGCGGGCGCTGGCGAAGACGATCGCGGTGATGAACGCCAACCCCACCGCGGTGCCGATGCGCTGGGCGGTTTGGAGGACGGCGCCGGAGCTGCCGGCGTAGTTGAGGGGAACGTCGGCGAGCGTGAGCGTTTGGTTCGGGCCGATGACCGCGCCCTGGCCGGTACCGACGAGGAAGAGGGTGAGCACCATCCACCACTCGGAGACCC
Source organism: Corynebacterium sp. HMSC22B11 (assembly GCF_001815965.1). Taxonomy (NCBI): domain Bacteria; kingdom Bacillati; phylum Actinomycetota; class Actinomycetes; order Mycobacteriales; family Corynebacteriaceae; genus Corynebacterium; species Corynebacterium sp. HMSC22B11. The sequence continues at coordinate 127,812 of NZ_KV823470.1, forward strand.
CGGCGATGTGGTGCAGCACGAGCGCGAGGATCGTCAACGCAATGCCGGTCAGAGCCACGATGATGCCCTGGATGACGACCGTGCGGCCCCGATCGCCGACCCGCTTGCCCGCCCAGTTGGCTGAGAAGGAGCTGCTGATTGCCGCGGGGATGCCCACGGCTCCGGCGACCAGTGCGCTGTGGCCGAGGCCGTTTTGGAAGAAGAGGGCCACGAGCACCCAGATGCTGGTGATGCCCATGAAGTACACGCCCGCGAGCATTGTGCCCAGCCGGAAGCTGGGGAAGCGGAAGATCTGCATGTCCACCATCGGCTCGAAGGGCTTGGTGGTTTTCACGTGGCGCTCCCAGGCCAGCCAGGCGAGAAGCAGGAGGGCGGCGACGGGCAGCAGCAGGTAGTTGCGGGCGCTTCCGTTGTGTTCCACGAAGGGGTAGAGGAAGGCCAGGACGGTCAGCCCCAGCAGCAGGGAGCCCATCGGGTCGAGGCTGCGGATGGCGCGGACAACGCCGACGTTGCGGCCGGTGACCGGGTCCTTGACGCGACCCAGCAGGGGGCGGGGGAACCACAGGAGCGCGAGGGCGAAGGCAAGCAGTCCGAAGGGGACATTGACCAGGAAGGTCCAACGCCAGCCGTGTTCGGGCCCGCCGATTCGAATGAGGAAGCCACCTAGGGTGGGGCCGATGGCCACGGCCACGCCCACGACGGTGCCGAACCAGCCGAAGGCCCGGCCGCGTTCCTTGCCGCGGAAGTACTGCTGGATCATGCCCACGCCCTGTGGGTTGAGCAGGCCGGCGCCGATGCCTTGGAAGAAGCGGGTGACGTTGAGGGCCTCCGCGGTGGGTGCGAAGCCTGCGGCGATGGCGGAGATCGTGTAGATGCCGAGGCCGATGAGGTAGATCCCGCCGCGGCCGAGCAGGTCGCCGGCGCGTCCCGCGGCGACGAGGACGACGCCGAAGGTCAGGGTGTAGCCGGCAAGGACCCACTGGATGTCGGATTCGGTCGCGCCCAGGCCCTGCTGGATGGAAGGCAGGGCCACGTTGATGATGGACACGCTGATCAGCGACATGAAGATCGTCGTGAGGATCACGCCCAGGACCTTCCAGCGGCGCGGATCTTCGCCCGGGGGATAGGTCCCCGGGGAGTGGATCGTGGCCTTCGTGGCGCCGGGCTGCGGGGCGCCCTGGGGCGCAGCCTGCTGCTCGGTACCTGGCTCTTGGTTGACCCGTTTTTGGGCGCTGTGCTGCTTGGTTCCCTGCTGTTCGGCGCCTTGCTGTGTGAGCCCCTGGCGTGTGCTTTCTGCGTGCGTGTCCTTCTCAGCCACCGTGGTGTGCGCTCTCCTTAAAATCACCTAGTCACGTGTGTGTTTCATCGTTCTCAAGGAGCATAACGCTACTTAGGGTGCCCTTATTCCACGGGTGCTGTGTGAGTGGCGGGGCTTTAGTCTTCGAGCGCGGCCTTCATGCAGCGCATCGCGGCCAGAGTCTTCGGCACGCCGACGTAGGGCATGAGGTGCACGAAGCACTCGGCGACTTCCTCGGGGCTCATGCCCGCGACGTCCACGGCGGTCTTGATGTGGCCAGTCAGCTGTGGTTCGACGCCACCCATCGCGGCCAGGGCTGCCATGTTTAGCATCTGGCGGTCGCGCAGGGTGATTCCTTCGCGCTGGTAGGTTCCGCCGAAGACGGCTTCGACGACCCAGTCGGACGCGCCGGGCGCGAACTCGTCGAGCTGTTTCTTCCATGCGGCGGCGGATTCTGGGGTCTGGGTCTCGCGGACGAACTCCTCGCCCTTGTCGCGGTTCAGTTCCATGGGGTGTTCCTTTCTCTTTGGGCCCGCGCTCCGGGTTGCTGCGGTGGTGCAGTGCGCCGGGTCTGGCCTGCGATGTGGTTGGGCACACGCGCCGGGAGCGGGGTTGGTTGCCCCGAGGCTAGCCCAAGTTGTGGCACCGGGGCGCGGGGGAGGAGTGGGTTAACCAGTGCGCTTCGCTAGATTTTCCTTGCAGGGCAGGGCCACCTTGCAGTCGGGGAGAGGAGGATCGAACGCTTCCATTGGCGGCGAAATGTTCGATATTTCCGGATCCTCGTCTGCAGCGGTTGTTAGATTGAGCACATGAATCGGACAACCGCGGTGGCAGATGCGTTGGCGATGATCCGCCTTGCGGACTCGGTGCCTGCTTGGGCGATGCTTCGTGCCCATAACGCCCCAGCTGTTCTTTCTGTCTTAAGTGCTGTCTTCGAAGGAAGTAATCGCCAGATCGCCGGAACCGATCTCACTCTCGCAGTGGAATCGTTGCTGATCGATATTCGGGAACAAACCAATTTGGAACTGCCCAAGTCGGCCGTTGCTTATATCAACGACTGGGTGAAGCTCGGATACCTCACGCGGCGCAGTCCACAGGGCTCGAGGGAGGAGTTTTACGAGCTCACTACGGACGCTCACGTTGCCATCGATTATGTGCAGCAGTTGATCAGTCCTCAGCGGGTGGTGACCAAATCCCGCCTCGGCACCCTATTCAATAATCTTCAGGATCTCGCAGCTGAAACAGACCCCGACGAGGCGAGGGCGATTAGCCGCCTGGAGGCCCAGCGGGATCAGATCCAATCTCGTATCGACAACATCCGCATCAACGGTGTCGGCGTGATTTCTGACGAGGAGGCAGTGGAGAGGGCGCGGGAAATCCTCGCCCTGGCTAGGGACTTGCCCACCGACTTCTCCCGCGTTCGAGAGGAGGTTGAAAATGTCGATCACGAACTTCGAGAATCGCTCGTCGAAGGGCAACTCAACGCTGGTGAGGTGCTGGACAATGTCTTCCGCGGTGTTGATCTGATCGCAGAGTCGGAGGCAGGGCGAGCCTTCAACTCCTTCTATGAGCTTTTCCTTGATCCGGAGCAATCAAAGCAGCTCGATGCCGTGATGGATGCCGTGCAATCTCGGGACTTCATGAAGCAGCTAGGCCCGGAAGAGCGGATTGAGATCGCTCAATTAGTTGACATGCTGGATTCCTCCTCGGGCCAGGTACATACCTCGCTCACGGGCCTATCTCGGTCGCTCAGGCGTTTCGTGCAGTCCCGAGAAGCAGAATCGCAGCAGGCGCTCACGCGGGCAATCAATCAGGCGCAGCAGCAAGCACTCGAGCTCGCAAAACGAGGGATCGCGCCCTACGAGAAGGTCGGTTACGAGCTTGAGCTGACGACGCGGCAACCGACGTCGCTGTCCAGTTGGGAACTACACAATCCTAAGGAATACCGCATCGAGCGCTCGATGGAAGTCAACGAGTCGGGCGAGATCGATTTCGAACAGATGCGTCAGCGCATCCGGGAATCAGAAATTGACTGGCAGGAACTGCGCGTCGCAATCAACGATGTGGTCGGTAGTAAGGGACAAGCATCGATTCGGGAAGTTTTGGAAGAACATCCTGCTACCCAGGGGCTAGCGAGTGTGGTGGGGCTCATCAAACTTGCGCATGATCACGGTGAAAGGTCCGACGGTACGGAAATCCTGCAGTGGGAGAGAGCAAGCGGGAAAAGGTACCAAGCACGGTATGAACGTTTCGTATTTCGGAGGAAGGTTGGGCGCGTTTAGATGGAAAATAAACTGTATGAAGGCGATACCGGAACCCTGACAGGTTTGCAGCGTCGTGCCCTGGCGGAACTCATCCGTGGCCCATACGTGTCGAGCGTGAAATCGCCGGAGGTCTTCACTGCGATATCCAACTCACGGGAGGTCCTTGCCCAACAGCTGGATAACCTCTTCCTCACCCTCATCCTCGATGAGAACGCGGGGGTTGCCTACACAAAGGCGTGGGAAGCGGATGTCCCTGAAAAGCGTGCGTTGCTGCGTAAACAGTCATTGACTTTCATGGACACGGTGGTGATCCTCCACCTGCGCCGTGAACTGGTGACGACGAGCCCCAACGAGCGAACCATCGTGGATGAGGGCGAGGTTTTTGAGGCGACCCTGCCGTATCAAGGGCACGCCGGCACAGATAAGTCCACGCAGCGTAAGCGTTTTACTGCAGCGTGGAACAAGCTGAAGAACTACTCGATTATCGCCAGCACCCCGACCGAGGGGCGTTTCGAGGTATCTCCGGTGCTGCGCATCATCTTTTCTAGCGAAGAGATCGCTGCTGTCACCGAGTCTTTCCGTGCTCTCCTGGAGGAAGAAGAATGACGACGACTCTGCCTGGCCAATTCCGGCTTTCCCAAATCCAGGTTTATAACTGGGGAACGTTCGACAACCTCCACTGTGTCGAGGTGCCACGGGAAGGCTTCCTCATTACGGGCCCTTCAGGTTCCGGTAAATCGACGCTAATTGATGCGATTTCGACGATTCTTGTTCCACCCGGCAAGATTCGTTTCAACGCTGCAGCGGATAACCAAGCGCACTCGGGTCGTAACTTGGTTACCTACTGCCGCGGCGCCTGGCGCCGCGAGCATTCGATCGAGGCAGACGAACTTACGCAGTCCTATCTCCGAACAGGTGCGACGTGGACGGGCGTCGCTCTACGCTACAGCGACGGGGCGGGGGAGACTGTAACAGCGTGCCGGTTGATGTTTTTGCCCGCAAATGCTTACTCGCGTCAGGAGATCACAGACCTCTATATTTTGCTTCCTCGGGACGCCGACCTGACGGAGTTTGAGGATCTGGCGCAGAAGAACCTGCCGGTTACCGAGGCGAAGAAGACGTACGGTGATGCCCTGCATGTTAGTCGAAATCACCCGAAGTTCAGCTTGGCACTGCGCCGAGCAGTGGGGATCGCGGATGCCGGCGCTTTGGACCTGCTGAACCGAACGCAATCAGCCAAAACACTCGGCGATCTTAACCACTTGATGCGTACTTTCATGCTGCCCGAACCAGAGACCTTCGAGATCGCGGAGCAAGCAGCGGAGAACTTCACAGACCTACGTACGGCGTATGAGTCGGTGGTGAAAACTCGTAAGCAAATCGAGCAACTGGTACCGGTACGCGTGGCGGCAGAGAAGCGCGCAGAGGTCGAAGACAGCCTGACCAGGGTGAAAGAAGACCGGGACGGCGTCGAAACATTCGTCGACGAGTGGCGGCAGCGCTTTGCCGAGCAGGAGCGGGATCAGCGGACCTCCGAGATCAAAGCAGTCAGCGCGACGATCGAAGAAGCCACCGGGGTGCGGGATGCGCACCGAGCGCAAGCAGATCAGTTGCGCGCGTTGATTCATGGCGCGCAGGATTCGGCCTTGGTTTCTGCACAAGCTCGTCGCGACCGTCTGCAAGACCGGCTGGAGCGAGTGACCAAGGAGGAAGAGGCATTCAACTCCCGGCTCAAATCCATTGGGGCTACAAAGCCCGGGAGCGCGGAGGAATTCACCAACCTCGTTCTTCAGTTGCGTGAAGAGCGGGAGCGGTTGAGCGTTGCGTATGAAACGGAAGACGTAAAGCTAGCCCAAGCACATGTGCGAGTTCACGAGCTGGGCGAGAACAAGAAAGAGCGCATCGCGGAGCTTGAAGCGTTGCGTAAATACGAATCGGCCATGGATAACCGGCTGCTCCGGGCGAGAGCCTTGATTGCGGAGCGGTCTGGGGTGCGAGAATCTGATCTTCCATTCATCGCTGACCTCGTGAGCATGAGGTCTGGTGAAGGCCACTGGCAGGGAACCGCAGAACGGGTGATGGGTGGTTTTGCTCGGCGGATCCTCGTTCCAGATGAACATTATGACCAGGTTTCTTCGGCTATTGATGGGACCTACCTTGGTGCGAAGGTGAGCTACACCCGGTTCACGCAGGATCTGGAAGAACAGCGCCCATCGCGTTTTGTGCCGAACTCGCTGGGCCTAAAAATCAACGTGAAACCCGGGCGGTATCACGACTGGATCCAGACTCAACTTTCTAAGAATTTCGATTACCTGTGCTGTGACTCTATGGAAGAGTTTCGTGCCGCCCGGCGGGCGGTGACTGCAAAGGGGCAGGTGAAACATAACCGCAATGACCACATCAAGGATGATCGCCGCCGAATCGATGACCGTTCGAACTGGGTGCTGTGGGGCAACCTCGCTGACAAGATTGATGCTCTCCAAGCATCGGTGCGCTCCATTGTGGCGAAACTTGAAGACGCTGAACGTCAACGCAAGACCATCGCGGCTGGCCAGGAGAAACGGCGTGCCCAAATAGCTACGATCGAGCGGCTATTGGAGACGGAGCGTTTTCAGGATATCGACGTGTCATCGGTGGCCCAGGAGCTTGCGGAAGCCCAGAGCGACGTGGATGAACTCACTGATGGGAACGCCGAGCTGGCTCAGCTGAAGGCGAAGTTGAAGAGTGTCGAATCTGCTCTCGACAAAGTTGAGGAGCAGGTCATGGCGCTGCGTAATCAGCTCAGCGGCTTCAAAATTCGTCTGGAGCAGGCAGAGGAAACGCTTGAGAGGGTTCGGACTCGTCGAGGTGGGAAGACCGTCTCCGAGGACGTTGCGGCTCGTCTGACAGAGCGTTGCAAGGCTATCGATCGCACCATCCGGTCCGATAACATCGATGCGCTCAGCAACCAGCTCGTTCGCGGTATTGAGGATCAACTTGCAGAGCTCAATGCTCGGTTCACCAAACATGGTGGCGACTTGGTGAACGCGATGAACCTCTACTTGGTGCGCTGGCCGGATCGAGCGGGCGACCTCAAGGCGGACATGGAGTGGGAGCAGGACTTTCTCCAGGAACTGGGCAGGCTTGAGGCAGACGATTTGCCACGTTTCGAACAGCGTTTCCGGGACATGCTGCAAGACGAAACCCACAAGCATCTTGGGCGCCTGCGGCGGCTGATCCGTGATGCGACAGCAAAGACGCGCAGCTCGATCCAGATGATTAATGATTCGCTCGCTGAGGTCGAATTCTATCCGGGTGCTTACCTGACGATCGAGGTGCGGGAAGCACAGCCTGCGATCGCCCGCGATTTCGTTGAGCTGCTGGATTCTGCGTTGGCTGGGATTATCAATGATGCTGATCAGGAGGAGAGTGAGCAGCGATTCCATAAACTGCAGGCGGTGATCGACGCAGTGACGGTCTCGGACGGTACATCAACTCGTGATCGCCAGCTGCGCCTGGACACGAGGCAACACGTGAAGTTCCTGGGCGTGGAATATAGCGAGGATGGAGCGCGTGGTGCGGTCTATGACTCATCGGAAGGTCTTTCAGGTGGCCAAGCCCAAAAGCTGTCCTCCTTCTGCTTGGCTGCTGCCTTGCGTTACCGGCTGACTGGGATGGGCCTGCCGGCCGCGCAAGAAAAGAAATCCATTGTCCGGGTGGGGGAGGATATTTACCCGCGATTCGGCACCATTGTTCTGGATGAGGCTTTTGACCGTGCGGATACGGAGTTCACCCGGGCTGCGATGGAGGCCTTCCGCCGCTTTGGTTTTCACATGATTCTGGCCACGCCCGAGAAGCTGCTGCAGACCGTGCAGGACTATATCGGGGGTGTGCTGATGGTGGAATGCCCAGACCGGAAGCGATCGCGAACGAGTTCTTTGACGATCGAGGAGGTGCAGGATGAAGACTCCTGATCAGGTGCGCCAACGCGCTGCGGTCTTTTACTCGCGCAACCATCGCAGCTGGCTGGCCGGGAAATTCAAGACGCTGACCATCAACCTGGATCCGCCGACTGGACGGGCGGCAGAGCGTGATAACGGCGCTGCCGTGCGAGCATGGGTGGCACAGTGGAACCGCAGTTCAATTACCGCTGAGTGGGAGGATAAAAAGCTCAGCTACTTGGGGACGTATTCGCTGCCCCGGCGTGTTGTTCTCTCCGATGCGGATACTGCGGCTCGCGTGGCCGGCAAGCTCGATCATTGGCAAAGCCTTCAGGCTGTCTTGGATCGTTTCTGCATGGAGTTGGGGGAAAGCGTTCGCCCAGAACTCATCAGGCACCTTTCTTCATGGGAAGACTGGGGCGACGCGACCGTGGAACAGTTCATCGCTGTTGTTCGGTGGGTCCACGAATATGAGGTCAGCGACTTTTATATTCGCGAACTGCCAATCTTTGGCGTCGATAGCAAGTGGTTCGAGGAGCATAGGACGGTCGTTGAAGCGGTAGTCGGCCCATTGAATTTTAAGTCGAAACCCCAGTTGGTAGAGGTCCGCATCCTTGACCCGGCGCTGGATATTAGCGGCATGCGATATCTAGCGTGCCCGGTGGCTGAACTGGATGAAATGCCTGGGGAGCGGGTTCTTATCGTCGAAAATCACCAGAGTTTCCTTGCCTTGCCCGACTTGCCTGCGACAGTGGCGATCTTCGGTGGTGGATTGAACGCTGCCAGGATCGTCCAGCAGATCCCATCGTTAGGGGAGATAGACGTTCTTTATTGGGGCGATCTGGATTCGTATGGGTTCTACATCCTGGAACTTGTGAGGCGATATGTGCCTCATGCGCGTTCTGTCCTCATGGACCTGGATACGGTTCGGGATCATGCTGATCTTGCGGTGGAGGAACCGCAACCTAGCCGGTTTGATCCTGAGCTGTTGAGTTACGGGGAGCGCTTGGCCTTGGATTATCTCCGGGGGCGGTCTGCAGGCGGATGCTTGCGCATTGAGCAGGAAAGAATCTTGTTCGACTATGCGCAGCAGCAGCTACGCCACGCAGTGAGCCCCAATGGTGCGGGTGCATAGCAGCGGTCGTAGGTCCGGTCCTGGTGAATCGGTGGGCTAAAATTCCGGGCATGAGGAAAACCACCAAGCCCGCTGTTCCTGGCGCTCACCAGGAGCTTCACGATTCCGACGAGGCGGCGAAGATGAACTCGCTGCGCGCTGGTGTGTTGGGTGCCAACGACGGCATCGTCTCCGTGGCGGCGCTGCTGATCGGCGTGATCGCCACCGGGGCGGGGGATAAGGCCATCCTGATGGCGGGTCTGGCCGCCACCATCGCGGGAGCAGTCTCCATGGGCTTGGGCGAGTACGTGTCGGTGTCCGCCCAGCGTGACACCGAGCAGACCCTGATCGCCAAGGAGAAGAAGGAGCTGCGGGAGGCCCCGGAGGAGGAGCTGGAGGAGCTCGCGGGAATTCTCTCCGGTTACGGGATCAGCAAGGATACGGCCGTGGAGGCGGCCCGCGAGATCCACGCGGAGGACGCCCTGCGCGCCCACCTGCAGCTGGAGCTGGGTATTGATGCCAACGAGCTGACGAGCGCGTGGGCGGCGGCGTTCTTCTCTGCGCTGTCCTTCCTGGCCGGTGCTGCGCTGCCGATGATCTCGGTCTTTGTGGCGCCAACCGGCACCCAGGCCTGGGTGGTCACTGCGGTGACGATGCTCTCGCTGGCCCTGACTGGCCTGATTTCGGCGAAGATCGCCGGCACCAGCGTGACCCGCTCGGTGGTCCGCCTGGTCGTCGGTGGCGGCCTGGGTCTGGCGCTCACTTACGGCGCGGGCGCGCTCTTCGGCGGCGTTGCCTAAACCCAGCGGGGCCTTGGCGTAGACCCCGTGCCGTTCACTGAGTGATTCCGGTCACGGGGCATAATGGCTCCATGGCGAAGTTTTCCGAGGTCCTCACCCAGCTGCGCGATAATCAGCCGCAGGCGACGTATGGCATCGCTTTCGAAAAGCTGATGGTCAATTATTTCCGCACCGACCCCACGCTGAAAGCCCAGTTCGATGAGGTCTACCGCTGGACTGATTGGCGCTACAACGGTGGCAAAGCGGACACCGGTATCGACCTGGTCGCCCGTCGCGTGGACGACGGTTCGTGGACCGCGATCCAGTGCAAGTTCTACTTGCCGACGACCAGCATTAGTAAGTCGAACCTCGATTCCTTCTTCGAAGCATCGGGCCGGACGTTCGAGACCGAAGAGGGCGTGGAGCACTTCGGCAGCCGCCTGATCATTTCCACCACCGACCGCTGGTCCTCCAATGCGGAGGAGATGCTCGCCAACCAGGTCATCCCCACCAGTCGCATCGGCGTGTCTGCGATTTCCGAGTCTCCAATCAACTGGGACGTGGTCTTCCCCGGCGCTGCGATGGGCGACAGTGCCATGCAGATCAACCTCTCCCGTCGCGAGACGTTCGAGCCTCGCCCGCACCAGCAGGAGGCCATCGACCGTGCGATCGCGGGCTTCAGTACTCACGATCGTGGCAAGTTGATCATGGCCTGCGGCACGGGCAAGACCTTTACCGCGCTGCGCTTGGCTGAGCAAGTCGCGGAGGATAATGGTGGCAAAGCCCGCATTCTGTTCCTGGTGCCATCGATTTCCCTGCTCTCTCAGACGTTGAAAGAGTGGACCGCCCAGGGGCGGATGGACATGCGCACCTTCGCGGTGTGTTCGGATGCCAAGGTTTCCCGCAGCGCTGAGGACATCGCTACCTACGACCTCGAGGTCCCGGTGTCCACGGAAGGCTCGCAGATCGCGGAGCGTTTCGCCTCGGGTAAGCGGGCCAAGGGCCTGCACGTGGTCTTCTCCACCTACCAGTCGCTGCCTGCGGTGCATGACGCGCAGAAGGAGGGGCTGGATGATTTCGACCTCGTGATCTGCGATGAGGCCCACCGCACCACGGGCGTGACCTTGGCTGGAGAGGACGCCTCCAACTTCGTGCGCATCCACGATGCGGACTACATCCGTTCCGCGAAGCGGTTGTACATGACGGCGACGCCGCGTCTGTTCGACGACCAGGTCAAGGGCAAGGCTGCGGAACATTCCGCGGAGCTCGCCTCCATGGATGATGAGGCCGTGTACGGCCCAGAGTTTTATCGCTTGGGCTTCGGTGAAGCAGTGGATAAGGGCCTGCTCACTGATTACCGCGTCCTTGTGATGACGGTGGATGAGTCTGTTGCTGCTGAGGCCATGGCCCGTGGCGAGAATGGCCAGCTCAACCTGAGCTTGGCCTCGGCGATGATTGGTGCCTGGAATGGTCTGGCGAAGCGTTCCGGCGACCTGCAGGGCCAGAAGGGCGGCTTCGATACGAACGCTGCACCGATGCAGCGCGCGGTGGCTTTCGCTCGGGATATTAAGACCTCGAAGCAGATCTCGGAGTCTTTCCCTTCCCTGATTTCCGCCTATCAGCAGCAGCTCCGGGAGGCTGCCGTGATGGGGGATGTTTCCCTGCACAATGTGGATCTGCGTGTGGCATCCCAGCACGTGGATGGGGCGATGAACGCGATGGAGCGCGGGTCGCGGCTCTCCTGGCTGGAGTCCACTCCCGACGTGGACCAGACCCGCGTGCTAACCAATGCGCGCTGCCTGTCTGAGGGCGTGGATGTTCCGGCGCTGGACTCGGTGATTTTCTTCAATCCGCGTAATTCCATGGTGGATGTGGTGCAGTCTGTCGGCCGGGTGATGCGTAAGTCCGAGGGCAAGGACTATGGCTACATCATCCTTCCGGTGGCGGTGGCCCCGAATGTGTCGCCGGCGCAGGCGCTGAATGACAACCAGCGCTTCAAGGTCGTGTGGCAGATTCTCAATGCGCTCCGTGCCCACGATGACCGCTTCAACGCGAAGGTGAACTCCATCGCGCTGAATGAGGGCCAGGTGGATGAACTGCCGATCGCCGTTGACCACGTTGCAAGCCCTAAGGAGCAGCTGGATCAGGCGGAAGCCCGCTCCCAGGCTGATTCCGCGGAGCCGGATCAGGACATGGCGCAGCAGATCGCATTGTTCTCCCTGGAGCGGTGGCAGGAGGCGATGTACACGAAGCTGGTCGATAAGGTCGGCACCCGCACCTATTGGGAGGACTGGGCCGACGATGTGGCGACCATCGCCGAGAACCAGATCACCCGTATTAAGGCCCTGCTGGACGGTGCGGACAGCAAGCTGCGTAAGGAATTCGAGAAGTTCGTCGAAGGGCTGCGCAATAACCTCAATGAGGGCATCACCGAGGACGACGCCATCTCGATGCTCTCCCAGCACCTGATCACCGCGCCGGTGTTCAACGCCCTCTTCGAGAACCACGACTTCATCACCCACAACCCGGTTGCCCAGGTAATGGAAAAGATGGTGGCAGCTCTCTCCCGAGAGAACCTGGATACCGAAACGGAGTCCCTGGAGAAGTTCTACGATTCCGTGCGAGTGCGTGCCTCGGAGGTTTCCAGCGCTTCCGGTAAGCAGCAGGTGATTAAGGAGCTTTACGAGCGCTTCTTCCAGAAGGCCTTTAAGAAGCAGGCGGAGTCCCTGGGCATCGTCTACACCCCGGTGGAGATCGTGGACTTCATCCTGCGAGCTGCGGACGAGGTTTCGCAGAAGCACTTCGGTAAGGGGCTTTCCGACGAAGGCGTGTGCATCCTCGACCCATTCGCTGGAACTTCCACGTTCACCGTCCGTCTCCTGCAATCTGGCCTTATCAAACCGGAAGACCTTGCGCGAAAGTACGCCAGTGAGCTCTTCGCTACGGAGATCATGTTGCTGGCGTACTACGTCTCTGCTGTGAACATTGAGACGACCTATAACGCCCTGCGCGAGGAAGCCGCCCAGCGTAGCGGCGAGCCGGTCCCGGAATATGTCCCGTTCGGCAATATCGCTCTCGCGGATACCTTCCAGATCCACGAGGACGGCGACATCCTGGATCTGACGGTGTTTAAGAACAACAACGAACGTATCGTTCGGCAGAAGGAAGCTCCGATCAATGTCATCGTGGGCAACCCGCCATACTCGGTGGGTCAGACGAGTGCGAACGATAACAACGCGAACCTGAAATACCCGACGTTGGACGCACGCATTGCGGAGACGTACGCAGCGAAGTCGACGGCGGCGAATAAGAACTCCCTCTACGACTCGTATCTACGCGCGTTCCGCTGGGCCACCGACCGGATTGGAGATCAGGGTGTTGTGGCGTTCATCGCAAATGGCGGCTGGCTAGATAGCAATACCAGCGATGGTGTTCGTCTATCGCTGGCGGAGGATTTCACCGACCTTTACGCATTCAATTGGCGTGGCAACTCTCGCATGGCTGGTGAACAGGCTAAGCGCGAGGGCGGCAATGTTTTTGATATTCGGGTCGGCGTTGCCGTGCTGATCGGTGTGAAGGATCCGTCCAAGTCGGGCTTCCGCTTGCATTATGCACAAACGGCTGATTATCAAAACCGCGATGAGAAACTGGCGTTTGCTGAAAACGCTACGGTGGATCAGATTCAGTGGCGTTCGATTACCCCGAATAAGCACGGTGATTGGTTGAACCAGCGCAGCGACGAGTTCGCGACCTGGCCGGTCATCGGCGAGAAGAAGGGCGATGCGACGAAGTTCTTTGAAGTGCACTCTGCAGGGCTCCAGACCAACCGCGACGCTTGGGTGTATTCATATTCAGCAAATCAATTAACGGGGCAGGTTGACCGTCTAAAAACGGCTTACTCCCAAGCACTTACGCAGATTTCTAAATTTGATTCCGTTAACGAACTATTTGACTCTCACCCAGAATTCGTAGATCCCACCAAAATCAAATGGTCATCGAGTCTGCAGGCCCATTTAATGCGTAGGAATCCTATCCCATCTGATGGATTTCAGACGCTCTCCTTGTATCGACCATTTTGTAAGCAGAATGCTTATTTCGATTCGGCTTTAAATCATCGTACGTACCAGTTGCCGTCGATGTTCCCGTCGCAGCACCACCACAACCTTGGTTATTATGTGCTAAATCCTGGCGCTGAAAAACCGTTTGCTGGTTTTGCAACGAATCTGCTCCCAGACTTGGCCCTTTACGGCTCGAACGCCGGGCAATTCTTCTCGCGTTTCACCTGGGAGCCCGTCGGCGCTGAGGATGGTGGGTTGTTCGGCGAGGGGGCGTCGATAAGCAAGGGTGAGGCGTCGATCTACGGGCAGGTTGGTGAGGTTGTTGAGGGGTATGTGCGCAAGGACAACATCACCGACGAGATCAAGGCGCTCTACCGTGACGCGCTGGGTGCGGATGTGACCGGTGACGATATCTTCCACTTCGTCTACGGCAAGCTGCATGACCCGAACTATCGAAAGGCGTACGCGGCGGATTTGAAGAAGATGCTGCCGCACATTGAAACGCCGGGTTCGCGTGAAGAGTTCGATAAGTTCGCGGCAGCAGGGCAGAAACTCATGGATCTGCATGTTAACTACGAAAACGTGGACCCATGGCCGCTGGATATCCAGGTCAAGGGTGATGAATCTGACCGGGAGACCTGGCGTGTGGTGAAGATGAAGTGGGCACGCAAGAAGAACCCGGAGACGGGAAAGAACGTCAACGACGTCACGAAGCTGATTTACAACAAGCAGGTCACTATCGCCGGTATCCCAGCAGAGGCGGATGAGTACATGCTGGGATCCCGCTCCGCGATTGCGTGGCTGATTGATCGCTACCAGGTGAAGAAGGATAAGGCCTCCGGCATCGTCAATGACCCGAATGACTGGGCAGACGAGGTCGGCAATCCCCGCTACATCGTGGACCTCATCGGCCGCGTCACCCGCGTGGCGATGGAAACCGTCAGCATCGTTAATTCCTTGAATGAGAAGTAGCGGAGAGGAACGCAGGTGAACGCGAGAACCTGGGATGAATTTTTGATCCCGTGCTTGTCAGTGCTCGAGGATGGGGAGATCCGGAAGCGGAGAAGCATCGTCTCCACGGCTGCCGACAACATGGGAATCAGCGAAGAAGAACGAGCCGCAACTATCTCATCGGGTGAAGCTCGGTACTTGAATCGCGGAAATTGGGCGGTTACCTATCTTTCCAAGGCAGAAGCGATTTCTTCTCCTGCAAGGGCGCTCTGGCAAATCACGGACAAGGGGCGACGCTTGTTGGCGAAATATCCAAATGGAATTACTGAAGCCGAGCTGCGTTCTGAAAGTGGGGAGTCCTACCAATAATTCCGGAAACCCTCTCACAGCAAGGCAGATTCCACGCCAGCAGATGCTTCACTTGAACAGCCAGAATCCGAGCTAACACCACTCGAGCAGGTCGACGATGGTCAGCGCCGCAACGAGGAAATGGTCGCCGAGGAACTGCTGAAACGGATGCATGAGAGGGAACCAGCCTTTTTCGAACAGGCGGTGCTGGATCTGCTCATGGCCATGGGGTACGGAGGCTCCTTCGGCAACGCAACGCGCACGCAGCTGTCCAACGATGGTGGCATCGATGGTGTGATCGACCAGGATGCGCTGGGGCTTTCTCGCATTTATGTGCAGGCGAAGCGCTACGAGATGTCCAAGTCCATTGGTCGTCCGGATGTCCAGGCCTTTGTCGGAGCACTGCACGGCGCCCAGGCCTCCCAGGGAGTTTTCCTCACCACGGCATCGTTTAGTTCCGGTGTGATTAACTACGCGGGGTCGGTCCAGTCCCGCGTGGTCCTCATCGATGGTGCACTGCTTGCCAAACTGATGATCAAGTACGGCGTCGGCGTCCAGACGAAGCGGACCGTCCAGATCGTCGAGATCGACGAGGACTACTTCGAGTAGCCGGTGAGAGCGGGGAGCTCCCAGAAGAAGGAGCAGAGCCCCTGCTCCTGGGGACAGGGACTAGAGTTCCTCTTCATCGAAGTTGGAAGCGACCTCAAGCGTTGATGCCTTCAGACACATCACGGGGAACGCTCTTTCCGAGCGCCGTTCCGATCAGTTGGCAGGGTAATCCGCCGCGAGCCTCTAGGCGCTCGACGGGGTTCCGCTGCCTTCATTCAATCCTGGGGCTTGTTATCCATTTGGAGCGCTAAAACGCCCTTGCAGGGCTGACGAGGCCGACAACCCTCGCTACATCATGGATCTGGTTGGCAAGGTCACACGCGTGGCGATGGAAACGAACCGAATCGCGCGCGGGTCGGAGGGGCAGGGCGTTCGCCAGGTGTGCGCACTAGTCCCACGTGACGGCTTCTGCGAGAAGAAGATCAGCGAGCTTGGTGTTGTGGAAACGGCTGTACATCGTGGAACCACGCCGCATGAGGCGAGTGTTGAGTGTGTACGCAGCTTTGAGCATTTCGTCCAGATACGGAAACTCAAGGTCCCCATTAATGATCGCGCGCAGTACGCCGAGACTGAAATCGAAGCTCAAGACACGCTCCCCGCGATACGGAACGTCGTCATAAACTGCCCAGAACCCATCTGGGCTTTCAAAACGGTCTGAACCTTCGATAAACGCGGTATTGATCCTCACGGTCGCAAAAGCATGTGGATCATCCTCATAAGCTGTCGATTTACTGGCGACAATGAATAGTGTCTCTAGATTCCCGCAGGACAAAGTGAGCAAACGATGTTCAGTTTTCGTGTGGTTTGTCGATGGCATGCATGAAACAGTCCAAAGCTGCTCGACGGTTGAGGCCGGGTCTTGAATGGTGTTGGCGATGTACCAGCCGACCAGCGACCTAAGTTCCAAGAAAAGAGGATGGCGTAACAGGGTTGCGACCTTTGGATCGATTTTCTCCACGTACGACTGTGCCGCCCCTATGGCGCGCTCACGTTCCCAGGGAAGAGCTACAGTGGATCCCGCCGAAGTGACGATTTCTACCGTGTCGTTGCCGCGTGGCTTGTTGGTCAGCATGATGTTGCGCACCGAGTGCGTCGCCTCGGTTTCGGTAATGAGAAACTGCTCCGCTTCGTCGAGCAAGTCCGCTGGCATCGGGAAGAAGTCGATGGCGACGATGTCCGGCCAAGTTCGTCGGTGGCTGGCGAAGCGACTCACCACGTTTCTGGATTGCCCTGGATACGCTTCCCCGTTCTCAAAGTGCAGCCGATAGACCCCACACGTGGATTCGCCTCTCTTGAACGCTGGTCTCAGCGAATCCAAGTCACGCACATCGATGGTTTTTCCCTCAGGCAGCTGCATACAGGAATCTTATCCGGAGAAACTGCTTCTGCTCGTGGCGTGCGTGGATGGGGCACGGTGCGCCGGGGCAGGGGCGCACTTTTGGGCTGTGCCGTGCCACAAAACGCGCGAATAGTGACACGCCACGGCCCAAAACGGCCTGCGATTGTCGTAGCCCCGGGAACCGAATCCCGCTGAGTCCCGGCACCCAGCTCGCAAATACACCACAAACACAAAAACAAGGGTCACCCCAGATGGGGTGACCCTTGTTTGGTCCGGCCCTGGTTTAGGGGCGCGCTGTGGCAGGATCCGGCACGGCTAGTACTGGCCGCCTATTGCGGCTTCAGGTTCAACGCGCGGCGGACAGCTTGCTGAGCGGAATCAAATTGTTACCGTCCTGCAAAGCCCAGAACTCCTCGCCGCTGAGGTTAGACACACCCAATGCGCGCGCAGCGGCATCGAGGGATTCGTAGGTGTTGACGCCATCGATAAGTACCTGCCCATCAGCGGTGACCACCGCGTCTACGACCCAATCTGGGTCAACCGGATCGAGCAGGTCGTTCTCCTTCAGCAGCCCTGCCTCGATAAACTCCTGCAGGCTGCGACCTTCCGGAATCTCTACCTCAGGCATCGGCTCCGAGTGGACCCCCGAACCATCGGAGATCTGCCCGAAGGCGTCGCGGATAACCTCGGCGATGAGCGAACGGCGCTGCTCCAAAAACTCCTCATACGTCATGTTCGCCCAGCCCTTTGGCAACGCATGCCAGTACATCTGCTGCGACAGCCAATTCTCATCCTGGGCACGCTGTGAAACCAACTCCGGCCAGTAGTCAGCGGGGGCCCGATCAGAAATCTTGATGTTCGTCGCCCAGTCCGTCGGAGCGAAGTTCGCAGCCTGGTTGATGCGTTTGAAATCGTGGGTGCCGAGGACCTTCTCCTGGTACTTGCGAGGGAAGAGGTGGTGGCCCTCCGTTCCCTTCTGCGCGGGCTGGTTCGGATCCATCCAATCCCGAACACGCTCATTCAACATGAACATTTTCGCATCCAGGATGTTTAACGCAGCCAAGTAGCACTGGTAGTGAGGGGACAAAGCAGAACCGGAGGTGATCAGCCGTTGTGGCAGGTTGTATCGCCAGAAGTCCTCGGTGAGCTCGGTAGCAATAACGCGGTCAAGAGCAGCTTCAAAACCGTCGGCGTCACCAGGTGCGATTCCGCTGATCAGGTCAATATCCTTCTGGATCTGGGTTTCAGAAGAACCGGTGTAACGCCCCGTTAGCTGCGCCATGAAGAGCCAACGGGCGACGATCGCACGGAGGCGAGAAAGCTCGACATTGAAATCTGTTCGCCCCAGCAGGAAGATCACGTACGAGTAGATAATGTTCATGCTCGAGGTGACGTTCTTACCTGACCGGAAACCGGCGGTTTGAATCGATCGGATGAATTCCGTCCAATTCACCTCATCGGTGACCAGCGGGAGCGCTTGCTTCAATAGCTCAAGCTGCTGCTCCTGTCGTTCGGAGTTCACGCGCCCCGTGTGGCGGTCCTTCGACTGAAGCGCCGCGTACGCATCACTGAGGCGGCCGCGGCGTTGACCGATTGCCACCATCGCGCGGGTGATCAGACCGTTGTTTAGGGAGATGTAGTTGTTATACGCAGTCCAACGAACTGGCCGCCCCAATTCGCTAGAGGCGTGAGCAGGCGACATCCTTGAGTTCCGCGCAAATTCCTCAATTTGTTCGCGTCCCTCCGGCCAAAAGACACTAAGCCAGGTGAGGATGTAGTCATAGGCCTTTAGCCGAACACCCTCGGAGTTGATACGCACGAAAACATCGGCGACGAGGCGCTTATCGGCGGTGGCATCAAGGTGAACAACGTTAAATGTGTAGTTGTTTAGTGCAACTAGCTTGCTGAAAACTATTTCGATCTTTTCGTGTTGTTCTTCCGTCAGCTCAGCCCCTGTGGCCTCGTAGCGTTTGATGAACTCCCGGCGTGCCTGGAAAGGGCTCTTGAACACGGCCGAGATGTCGTCGATCCACTCCGGCGATTTCGTGATGGGAGGAGTACGAACTTCAAACTTCTCGCTGAAGGGGTTGAAGGCAATGCGGATGAGCTTCTTCTTGTAGTCATGGTCCCGAACTTCGTGCCCCTTGATCGCGGCGTACAAACTGGTGAGCCGCTGTTGCCCGTCAATAATTTGATGTGCCCCGGTGAACTCGGGGTCCTCCCTGAGCGCGCGCGATTCGTCCTGAGCTGCCACGTCCCAAAACATCAGCTCTCCGACCGGGTAACCGCGGTACATCGAGTCGAACAGGTCGCGCACCTTCGCAGATGGCCAGACGAAAGGCCGCTGCAGGTCTGGCAACTGGATCTTCCCGGAGTGAATGTCAGCAACGAGCTGGGAGACCTGCCACGAGATTGTCTTGAAGATTGAGGCCACGAAGAAACGTCCCTTTCAGGCATTTTGTTTGTTGCTAGGCCAACTAGTGACGCGGGGGAGGATGACCGCCGCACAGGATGGCGCTTCTTCGTTCAGGCTACCCGTAGCCCGGGTGGGTACATGGCGAGTTTTGCCGGCGAGATCAGCGCCGCTTCGGGCAGGGGCGCGCTTTTGGGCTGTGCAGTGCCAGAAAACGCGCGAAAAGTGACACGCCACGGCCCAAAACCGACCCCATCAGCCAGCCCTGGCCAGCCCAGCCAACCCGGCTCGACCAGCCAGCCAGTCCCGGCCCAACCAGTCCAGCCGAAACTCAGCCCCTAGAATGCCCCGTCCAGCTCCTCGAACAGCTCGAGCTCCTCGTCTCCTTCCGTGCGTCGGCGCTGGATAACAGGCAGGAACCATGTCACCACGGCCGCAACGATGGCCACCGCGGCTGCGCTCCACACCAAGAACTTGTCAGGGGTCAGCCACCACGCCAACAGTGCCACCACCGCGAGCGCGAACCACGCCACCGGCACCAGCGGGCTGGGCTGCTCCACCCACGGTTGCTGGGGGAAGCGGCTGCGCGCCTCAGCGCGAATCCGCCTCGGCGCCTTCCGTGAGAGCGCCCATACGCAGCCCACCACAAACACCAGTCCAGCCCCCGCGATGATCAGATCCCCCCGCACGCCACCGAACATAAAAATGCCCACAGCAAGCGCTAGGGAAGTGCGTTCTCCCAGCGTAGGGGGGAAATTCTGGGCGGGATCCACATCCGGGTAGATGCTTCTGAAGACATCTGTTTGGGGGTAGCTGTGCACGCTTTTTCTCTCTTCCAATGCAGTTATTGACAAATACACAATTTAAGGGAAGGATTCCCTAACTAAGGCAAGCCTAGCCTACAGAATTCACCGGATAAAACAAGGTTTCTGACATGACTCGAAATCTCTGGCGCTCAGCAGTCAGCGTCATGATCGCCACCCCTCTCGCACTCGGCGCAGCACCACTTCTCCACACCGTCCCGGTCGCCCAGGCAGACACTTCCTGCACCTGGAACTGGGGAATTAAGCAATCCTTCCGCAGCTACATCAAGGGCAAAATCGCCCGCGGTGGCTGGGGTGCTAGCGGCATCGGCTTTACCGGAAACGAAACGGGCAACGGCGCGTTCGTCTTCAAGGCCAGCTCGCCACAGGCCTCCGGCGACACCGTCACTGTCCCGTTCCAGGGCACCCTGAACTTCAAGGGGCACGACGGCGTCCTCGACATGACGATGTCCGACTTCAAGGTCACCGCCTCCGGCAACCAGGCGAAGATCTCCGTCGATTACGTGTCCTACGAGCTCAACCGGAGCAACTACAGCCGCGGTCAGCGAATCCAGGGCGACGACGAGGTCATCGCCACCATCCGCCTTCAGGAGCCCGTCAAGTCCGGCGCCAAGAAGGTCAATCTGGCAGGATCCACGTCCCTGACCTCCGGCGGAGTCAAGCTCTTCACCGGCTTCTACAACCAGGGCGAGGCCCTCGACCCATCCTCGGGAACCATCGCGCTGGACGGCTCCTGCGCAGGTGGCGGTTCCGCTGGCGGCGGATCGGGCTCGCAGCGCCAGCTGAACTCCATCTCGGGCAACTTCACCGGCTTCAACAAGGAAGCCATGGATATCCTCTCCGAGACCAACGACACCATGAACGGCATCACCACCTTCATGGGCAACACCCAGGCATTCCTGGACGAGCTGGAATCCTTCCGTAACCGCGGGAACTCCAACTCCGGCTCTGGAACTTCGAATTCCGGGGGCTCACCGTCTGGTAACTACGCCTCCGATTCCGGTGCCTCCGACTCTGGCGCAGACTTCGGCACCTCGGGAACCGGCGGGACCGGCGCCGGCGCAGGGGCCTCCACCGCCGGGGGCTCGGGCTTCGGGGCTACCAGCGCGGGCGGTACGTCCTCCGGGGGTGCGTCCGGCGGCAGCGACGCATCCTGCCAGGCCACCGGCGTCACCCAAGCCACCGCGCAGTGGGGCGTGAAGAAGTCCTTCCAGTCCTACATCACCGGCTCCATCGCACAGGGCAAGTGGCAGCTCTCGGGCGTTGGCTACAGCAATGGCCGCTTCCAGTTCTCCGGTAACTCCGGTGCAGTCAAGGACGGCGCAGGCTCCATCCGCTACGGCGGAAGCATCCAATTCCACGGCCACCACGGCAAGCTCGACCTGAACATCGCCAATCTGGAGATCACCTTCAACGGCAAGACCGGCAAGCTGATCGCCGACGTTCGCTCCTCCAACATGGAGGGCCAGAAGAAGAACTTCGGCCGCACCGTCATCGCCAACCTGAACTTCAGCTCCCTCAACGTCGGCGCCGATTCTGCCTCCGGTGAAGCCTCCGTCTCCCTCTCCGACGTGGGATCCAAGGCCTTCGCCGAGTTCTACGAGCCCGGCACCCAGCTGGACCCACTGAGCTTCCGCGCAACCCTCGGCGGCAACGCTGACTGCGGCGACGTCGCCGGTGGCGGCGCCAGCGGGGGAGCAGGCGGCGGCGACATCACCTCCGCGAGCGGCGGTGGCGTCAACGACGCAGCCATCGAAGAAGCACTCGCCGGCGACTCCGAGCAGGGCTACGAAGACGGCTCGAAGAAGTTCAAGATCAAGTCCGCTAACGGCCCGAACGGCAGCACGGCAGACGACCCAGCCACCTACCTCCTCCTGTTCATCGCCGCGCTGGTCATCGCCGGTGGCTCCACAAGCCGACTCATCATGAACAACTCCTAGAAAGATTGTCGTGAAACTCCTTCTACGTTTGCTCGTCCCACTGTTGTGCGTCGTGGGGCTCACCGCCTGCGGGGTGCAGGGCAGCTACACCGACCAGCTCCCGGACCCCGAAAACCTCTCCGACCCCCGCTCCTTCGAAGGGGTCACCGAGGTCAGCGACTTCGCCGACATCGAGCCGGTGACTGATAACGCACAGCCAGCCCTCCCCGTCGAGCTCACCGACGCTGATGGCTACGACGTCACCGTCGACGACACCTCCCGGATCCTCGCGCTGGACATCTACGGGACGTACACCAAGACGCTGACCGGCTTGGGCCTGGCGGACAACATCGTGGGCCGCACCGTCTCCTCCACGGAACCAAACCTGGCCGACCTCCCGGTCGTGACCGAAGGTGGCCACAACATCAACGTCGAGGCAGTCCTGGAGCTCAAGCCAACCCTCGTCATCGTTGACCACTCCATCGGACCCCGCGACGCGATCGACCAGATCCGGAATGCGGGCGTGACCACCGTCGTCATGGAGCCGCAGCGCACCATCGACTCGGTGGGGGAGGACATCACCACCCTGGGCGACACCGTGGGGCTATCGGATGAGGCGCAAACCCTGGCCGAGCGCTCCATCAAGGAGATCGACGAGGCGAAGGAAGCCATCAAAAATATCGTGCCCGAGGAGCCGATGCGCATGGCCTTCCTCTACGCCCGTGGCAACGGCGGCGTGTTCTTCATCATGGGTGAAGGCACCGGCGCCGAGGACCTTATCGAAGGCATCGGCGGAGTGGACCTCGCGGCGGAGCACAAGCTCTCCTACGCCGAACCAGCCAACGCCGAAGCGCTGGCCCGGATCAACCCGGAGGTCATCATCATGATGACCGATGGCCTGAAATCCACCGGCGGCATCGACGGACTGCTGGAACGCCCCGGCGTCAAACAGACCATCGCTGGCCAAAAGCAACGCATCGTTACGATCCCCGACGGCCAGTCGCTGGCCTTCGGCCCCATGACCGGCCAGACGCTGGTCAAGCTCGCAAAGGCTGTCTATGACCCAAACAACGCCTAGCGAGATCTTCGCCCGCCGCCGCACACAGCGCAGATGGGTATTCGTGGGTCTAGGAGTACTCGTCATCCTGGCCGCACTGGTCTCGATCATCCTTGGGCAGTACTACATCACGATCCGCGACCTGGTACCCATCCTGACCCTTGGCCCCGGCCAGGAGTCCCTCACCGCCAGCGTGGTCTGGAACATCCGCCTGCCACGCCTGGTGCTGGGGCTCCTCGTGGGCGCTGCCCTGGGAGTTGCGGGAACGCTGATGCAGGCGATCTTCGCCAACCCACTAGCGGAACCCTCCATCATCGGAGTGACCTCCGGCGCAGGTGTGGGTGCCGCGGTGGCGATCGTCTTCAACGTCTCCTTCCTGGGAACCTTCACCGTTCCAGCACTCGCCTTCGTCAGCGCGCTCGTGGTGACCTTCATCATCTACCAATTCGCTCGTCACAACGGGCGTGTGACGGTGGTCCACCTGATCCTCACCGGCATCGCCATCAACGCGGTGTGCAATGCCGTGATCGCTTTTATGGTGTACCTCGCACCGACCGCGAACCGAGAAGCGATCATCTTCTGGCAGATGGGCTCCTTCAACGGCTCGCAGTGGAAGCACGTCTGGGTGGTTCTACCCGTCGTGATCCTCGGCATCGCCGTAGCCCTGCGCCTGGGTAAACAGCTGGACATTCTCGCGCTCGGCGAACGCGCCGCAGCGCACACCGGTGTGAACGTTCCCGTGCTACGCATCGTGGCGATCATTGCCTCCGCGGTGCTCACCGCCGCGGCGGTGGCTTTCGCCGGCCTCATCGGCTTCGTCGGCCTCATCGTTCCCCACCTACTGCGCAGCATCGTTGGGCCGGAAAACAGCATCCTCATCCCGGCCTCTGCCCTGGGTGGCGCGGTGCTCATCGGATTCGCGGACGTGGCAGCACGAACCCTGATTCCCTTTGCGGACCTGCCGATCGGCATTTTCACCGCCCTGGTTGGCGGACCAACCTTCTTCATTCTTTTGCGTCGCATGATGCGGAAAGGGGTGCACTAATGCTCAGCGTTGACAACCTCACCGTCACAGTCGGGGAGCGCACCCTCGTTGACTCCGTATCTTTCACTGCCGAGCCAGGCGAAGTCACCGGACTGATCGGCCCGAACGGTGCCGGCAAGTCCACGGTGCTCGCCGCGGTGGCGGGGGACATGGACTACACCGGCGAGATCAACGTCGGCGGCCTCTCGCCGAAGGCCCCACCCCTGGACCTCGCCCGGACACGTGCGGTGATGCTTCAGGACGTCGCGGTGTCCTTCGAATTCTTGGTCCGCGACGTCGTCGCGATGGGTCGCCGCCCCTGGCGCGGAACCCCGCATGCGGACCTTGACGAGCAGCTCATCGACGCCGCCCTGGAGGCCGCGGACGTCGCCCACCTCGCGGGACGTGATATCAGCACCTTGTCCGGTGGGGAGCGCGCGCGGGTGGCGTTTGCCCGTGTGCTTGCCCAAAACACTCCGATTGTTCTCTTGGATGAGCCGACCGCGGCCCTCGACATCCGTCACCAGGAACAGCTCTTGGGGACAGTGAAATCCCTAGCTAAGGAAGCCGGAGTCGCCGCACTCGTCGTGCTTCACGACCTGAACGCGGCAGCCTCATATTGCGATCACATTGTGTGCGTCTCATGTGGGGGGTTAGCAGCTCAAGGGCGTGTGGCGGAGGTTTTCACCGATCACACCTTGTCCGAGGTGTATGGGTGGCCGATCTCCGTCAACGGGCTGCTGGTACAGCCACAACGTGCCACGCCCACCATCAATCCACTTTTCTCACATCAACTGGAGGAATTCCATGCTTAAAAGAATCCTGGTGACCGCTATCGCAGCTACCGCGATCACCGTGCCGCAGGCGTCCGCGGCAGAAGCAGAAACCTGCACCATTGAATCCGGCTCCTTCGACTGGGGCGTCAAGCAGTCCTGGCGTAAATACATCAAGGGCCGTATCGCCCAGGGGACCTGGGAGACCGCCGGCCCGGTGGCCGAAAACGGGGAACCGAACGCCAAGGACTTCACCTTCGGTTTCGACGTCGACCCGGCAACCTCCACGGTGACGGTAGACGAGAACGGCAACGTCACCGCTTCGAAGATTAGGGCCAAGGATTCCTCAGTCACCTTCACTGGTCACCACGGCGCACTGTACTCGAAGATGATCAACCCATTCGTCCAGACCGACGGGGACAAGGCCCAGCTCGGTTCCGAGTACGAGGCCTACTTCGTCGAAGGTAAGGCCATGCACGAATACAAGCCAGCCGACCGCACTGAGGAAAACAAGCGCACCGGTGAGGGTGCCTTTGGTCACGGTAAGGCGCAGTGGAAGAAGGAGGGTGATACCCTCACCCTCGATGCGAGCGACGTGACCTATGTGCCCCAGCCGGGCACGGATGAAGATGGTGCTGTCGAGGGCGTCGACTTCCTGTTCATGGGTATGTATGGCCCTAACTACAACCCAGAGGTGGATGGGGCGCAGGTGACCCTCAAGGTCTCCTGCGAGAAGAAGGAGCCGGAGACCCCGGAGACCACGGAGCCGAAGGGCCCGGAAGCCACCGAGGACCCGAAGGAGCCGGAGACCACGATCCCGGAGGCCCCGAAGCCGACCGAGCCGGAGAACCCGAAGGGGCCGGAGACCCCGACCCCGCCTGCGCCGGAGAAGCCGAAGGAGCCGAAGAATCCAACCGAGACCGAGACCCCGAAGCCGGATAAGGATAAGGACGGCCAGGGTGACAAGGACACCGGGTCCTCCGCCATCTCGAAGTTCAAGAACTTCTGGAACTACTTCCTCGGAGCTGTAGCCATCGGCGGGATGTTCGGCATCCTGTGGCAGGCAGTCGTGAAGTCTGGTGCTCTCGACAACATTCGTTCTTTCTTCCAGCGCTAATTGCTGAGCCGTTAAATACTCAGGCACAACGCTGAAAGTTTAGAGCCACAACGACGGGCCGCGTGATAGCGGCGGACGGTTGGCACCGCCCCGTCAATAACGAGGGTTGCCACACCTTAGGAATAGGAGGCAGCGGTGTTGAAGATACTTTCTCGCAAATCAGAACACCCGACGCCTGCCCAACTAAGGTGTGGCTACCCTTAATTTTCATTCCAATAATTCCGATTACATCCTGGAGCAGAACCATGACCACCACCATCGATAAACCACTGTCTGCTGCATTGCGTGACGCGACCGCAGAGGTCCACGAGAGAGCGGAAAACTCCTCCTTCATGCAGCGCCTGTTGGGAGGGGAGCTCACCGAAACTGCTGCGGCTGATCTGGCTAGCCAGCTGTGGTTTGTTTACGGAGCCCTCGAAAACGCCGTCCGCAGCGTAGCCAGCACCCCGATCGCCGGTGCGGTAGCGGACCCGCGGCTTGAGCGACGTGGCGCACTGGAGGCAGACCTGAAGCTGCTTATTGGCGAGGACTGGCGTGAGAAGATCCAGGCCTTGCCGGCCACCGCCGCTTATGTGGCACGGTTGGAAGAGATCGCGGGTAAACCTGTGGAAGTGGTGGCGCATCATTATGTCCGCTACCTGGGCGATATTTCCGGCGGGCAGGTGATCGCTGCGATGCTGCGCTCCCATTACGGGATTCCGGCTGGGGCGCTGAACTTCTATAACTTCAACGTGATCGGAAAGATCCCGCCGTACCGCAACGGATACCGCGAGCGGGTGGATGGTCTGGCGCTGAATAATGATCAGCGCGCGACCCTGCTGATGGAAGCGGAGCGGGCGTTCAACTTCAACACGGCAATCTTCGCGGAGCTGGCGGAGCGCCACTAGCCAGAAGCAGAACACCGGCACAGTAGAAAAACTGCACAGCAAAAGGCCCGGAAGCCACCAACAGCTCCCGGGCCTTCCAACCACCAACCAGCAACTAGCAGTCGTAGTACATCTCGAACTCCAGCGGAGTCGGGCGCAGGCGGGACGGCATGATCTCGTTATCCACCTTGTAGCGGATGTAGGTATCGATCAGGTCGTCGGTGAACACGCCACCCTCGGTGAGGAACTCATTGTCGTCCTCCAGGGCCTTCAGAGCGCCCTCCAGGGAGGTCGGCGCCTGCGGGATGCTCTTCGCCTCCTCCGGCGGCAGCTCGTAGAGGTCCTTATCCACCGGCTCGTGCGGCTCGATGCGGTTCTTGATGCCATCCAGGCCGGCCAGCATCATCGCGGCAAAGCCGAGGTACGGGTTACCGCTCGGGTCCGGCGCACGGAACTCAATGCGCTTCGCCTTCGGGTTCGAGCCCGTGATTGGGATACGCACCGCCGCGGAACGGTTGCGCTGCGAGTACACCAGGTTGATCGGCGCCTCGAAGCCCGGCACCAGGCGGTGGTAG
>NZ_KV823470.1:155078-186522 GCF_001815965.1 Corynebacterium sp. HMSC22B11
GCGCCTCGAAGCCCGGCACCAGGCGGTGGTAGGAATTCAGCGTCGGGTTCGTAAACGCCAGCACCGCGCCAGCGTGCTCCAGGATGCCGCCGATGTAGTAGCGGGCGGTATCCGAAAGCCCTGCGTAACCGTTCTCGTCGTGGAACAGCGGCTCGCCGTCCTTCCACAGGGACTGGTGGGCGTGCATACCCGAACCATTATCGCCGGCCAGCGGCTTCGGCATGAAGGTCGCGGACTTGCCGTTCCGCCATGCCACGTTGCGGATGATGTACTTGAAGGTCTGGATATCATCCGCCGCGGCCAGCAGGGTGTCGAACTTGTAGTTGATCTCCTGCTGCCCGCCGGAGCCCACCTCGTGGTGCAGACGCTCCAGGGTGAAACCGGCCTTCATGAGCTCCTTGCTCATCTCGTCGCGCAGGTCCTGGTAGCGGTCGTACGGCGCGACCGGGAAGTAGCCACCCTTCGGGCGGGTCTTGTAGCCCAGGTTGCGGGAGCCATCCAGGTCGAATTCCTGGTCGCGGTTCCACCAGCCAGAGTCGGAATCCATGCTGTAGAACGCCTCGTGACCCTCCACGCGGTAGCGCACAGAGTCGAAGAGGTAGAACTCCGCCTCCGCGCCGAAGAAGCAGGTATCCGCAATACCGGTGGACGCCAGGTACTGCTCCGCCTTACGCGCCACATTGCGCGGGTCGCGGCTGAACGGCTCGCGGGTGAACGGGTCGTGGACGAAGAACTTGATGTTCAGCGTCTTCGCCTCGCGGAAGGGGTCGATCTTCGCGGTGGATAGGTCCGGCAGGAGGTTCATGTCGGACTCGTCGATGGTGGTGAATCCGCGGATGGAGGAACCGTCGAAGGCCAGGCCTTCCTCGATGGCGTCCTCGTCGAAAGCCTCTGCGGGGATGCTGAAGTGCTGTTCGGTGCCAGGGACGTCCGTGAAGCGGATGTCGACGAACTCCACGTCCTCGTCCTTGATGAACTTCACGACCTCTTCGGGTGTTTCAAATGCCACGCTAAACTCCGCTCTTCGTAGTCGTGTTTTCGGGGGTTGCTGGGGTCATATTTTACCCGCCGTTATCCGGAGTATTGCCCTCGGGGATAACGCGGGGGTGAACTTTCCGTTTTTCCCGTCCACGCCGGTGGCCGCTGGGTTACTGTTTCTTTTACCTCGTTCCCGCAGCAGGGGGCACCGGTTGCGGGGTGGGGTGGGAAGTCGTTGTTTTCGAGGGGGCGCTGTGACCAGCTTTTTTTACGACGTCAACCCCCGCAAATCCACCCGATCTCCCCGCGGGATCATGCGGGTTGTGGTGGTGATCGCCATGGTTCTGGGGTTGGCGGGGGTGATGGGTTTCGCGCCCGGCACGGGTGGCGAGCTGCGGCGGGAGGCTGCGGGGGTGATGCCGATCGTGGACGCCGGAAACTACGTGGGAACCGAACTGGGCGAGCGGTTGTCTAATAACGGTGGGATGGATCTTTCTTGGCCCAGGCCGGAGGGCTTCGACGGCATCTGGTTCGAGAAGGAGCCCTACGGCCGTCGGGAGCATGTGGTGTGGGAATCGCAGCGCTTCGTGGGTGAGCCGGTGGACATCCCAAAGTTGAAGGAGGGGCAGGTGAAGGGGGACTTCGTGGGCTTGCCGGATATTTGCGGCCCGGTGGTGCGCGAGCGCATGGCCGAGCTGGGGTACACGGATGATCCTGCGCTCGATAGCAACAATGAGATTAGGTACAGCTGCAATTATGCGAATATGGATGTAGAGCATCTGGACCGAATGGATGTTCTTGATTTTTCTTTGGGCACTCTTCCCAAACATCCGAGCCGCTTCATGGGTGAGACCCAATACGAGTTACCGAGTGACGCGGAATTTGTGGCACTGGAGGGGGGATCTCCGAACTCGTCGTGCTTTGTTTGGGGAGAGCCACTGCGGGCAGCCAGCCGACTTCACCTGGTCACGGCGCCGAACAACGTGGACTCGCAGTATGCGATGTGCACGATCAACAGCCTCTATTGGCAAGTATTTGAAAATGTAACGGGGGGATTCTAATGGAGATTCAGGCATCGATAGCGGACATTTCGGCCGCGAAACAGTCGCTTGGTTATGCATCGAGGATGGCTCAGAAAAATAGAGACGGATCGATGTGGGAAGCGGGGTTCACCCAGGTTCCATCGCTAAACGCGGCCTTTACGCAGCACAGCACCTATTGGAGTGGCCAGCCCGGGGACGTTCTGCAGGCGATGCAGAAGTATCAGGATGACCTGCAGTGGGCGATGGATCTGCTGGACAGCCTCGGTTTCGCGATTGATCAGCAGGATAAGTCCAGCGCGAAGGTGCTCGACAAATTTGATGTCGCGAAGCACGCAGCTGGAGTTGGCAGCTTTGAATGTTTTCAGCCACGAGACAACGAACCATTCAAGAACCTGAACTACACGGCACCAGTGACAGTCGCGGAAGCAGGTACCGAGCTTGAAGTTCTGATCGGAATGTTCACCAGCTCGGATGCGGCACCACTGGCATCAGCAGAAAGATGGTCGCAGGCAGCCACCCGCTTGGAGGCCACGGCGCACACCCTGCACTCGATCTCCGGCGACCTCGCCCGAAACAACAAGGGGCGTGCTTTCGATGAGGTGCGTCATGCCCTGGAGGACTTCGTTAAGCGGGGTCACAACATCTCCGCCAATGCCGCTCTCATGGCCCAATCCGCAGGCCAATTTCCAGTGGTGAGGGCGGCTAACCTGACTTATCTCCAAGGGCTGCTAAGCACCAACGCACTTGCGGGGACTGGCCCCGGGGTAGTGGCAGCCCGGAAAGCTGCGGTAGCGACCTTCGTGAGCACACACCTGCAGCCCTCGCTGGAGCTGCTCAAGCCACCAGTCCACAACTTCGGGGTGCCCGTCGTCGGGCACAACGGTGGCGGCGGGGTGAACATCACCAGCTTCAACACCACCGGCCCCGCCGAGGCATTCCAGGGCATCAACGGCAACGTCGCACCCGCCACTGCGAACAACGTCCAGGAGCTCGGGGCCCAGACCGCCGATGCTGTGACGGATGCAGGCCGCGGCAACGCTGCCGCCAACGCGCCAGCAGCCGGGAACACCAGCCCAGCAGCAGGGGAGCACATCCCCGCCAGCCAGCAGCACGTCGCCCCGGCGGGCGCTAACCCCGCAGCACCCGCGGGCCCGGGCGTGGCACCGGCAGGCACGCAGCTGGCCGCGAACACACCCGCCCACACAGCCGGCATGCCGGGCGGGGCTCCATCCAACGCAGCCGCGCCGGGCCTCGCCCTGCCTGGAACCAACCAACGCGGTGCCAACGGGAGCCCGAGCGCGAGGGGAGCACAGCCCGCCCGCCCCACGCTGCCGACTACGGGTGCAAACCGGCCAACCGCAGGACACGCGCCGGTGCCACGGGCAGGCAGCGCCGCACACGGCACCAGCGCGCACAGCGCCCTACGCAACGCACCGGGGCTCGGCGGGGCAGAAACAACCGGCGAGCGCACCGGCAGCCGCAACCACGGCTACGGAACCCACGCCACCACCGGGCAGGGGAGAACGCCACGAACCACCGTCGTCCGCCCCGAACTACCAGCCGCACACCCGGAGAACCTCCGCAACGGTGCGGCGGGCCGCGGGCTGCACGGCGTCGGCGCGCCGGGCACACCCAACACGGCCCCGCACACGGGAATGCACGGCACCAGCCACGGCTCTCCGACCACGGGAACACCGCACGCCGAGCAGGGTGCCGCTGCGCAGAACAACCAACGCGGTCGCGGCTTCTACGGCGGTATGGCGCCTGGCGCACGGGGAGGGGCGACCAAGGGGCGCCAAGTGAAGCCAGGCGCAGGGCAGTGGGCCAACTCCGTCTCGGAGTACTTCAAACGCCAATTCTTGGGTGCTAAGCCACGCACCACGAAGAAGGTGATCAGCCGCTAACCCTGGTCGCCGCGCCCGGCTACGCGCCGGGCAGCCCTCAAACGTCGCTTGTGGCCACCCCATCCTCCCGCGGACCATGCGCGCGCTAGCGCTCAGCAGCCCGCATTCACCAGCAGAGCGGCCGCCCACCCCGGTCCCGGGCTGAGCCTCACTCCAGCCCGGTCAGGGCAGCCTAATAAGCCCAGCAGGGGCGCGGGAAATTGTTCCCGCCCCCGCGCTTGGATAGGCTCAAAACCATCATGACTCAGAAGCGCTCCTGGCTCGAAGGCCCCCAGCTGCCCGGCCAAAACGAAGACCCGAACAAACTCAGCTCTTACCCCGGCGAGGCCATCGGCCTGCCCGAGAAGGGGCCCGGCTCGCTCTCGACGCTGATGCCCCGCATGCTCGCGCTGCTCATCGATTGGTTGATCTGCAGGGGTATCGCGTGGTTCATCACGACGATCACGGACCAACTCGGTGACGTGTTCACGCTGAACATGATGGTCTTCTTCGTCTGGCGCCTAGTCACCGTCTGGCTCTTCGCCCAGAGCCCGGGCCACGCGATCATGGGCATCGGTGTCGCCCGCCTGGACGACGCCACCCAGCGCGTCGGCTTCTGGCGCTCGCTGGTGCGCATCCTGCTGACCATATTCTTGTTCCCGCCGGTTGTCCAGGACACCGACGGCCGCGGGCTGCACGACCGCGTGACCCAAACCGGGGTCATTAAGACCCGCTAGCCCTCCCGGGGAGGGGGAGGAACAAGAGCACTACAGCAGGCCGGTCAGGCCGTTGTACAGCAACGTCACCGAGAACACGGCGAAGAACAGCCCCGCACTCAAGTCGATCAGGTGGGAGACGGAGAGCAACCGCGACTGCACCCGCTGCGTCGAGACAAACAGCGCGATCAGGCTGAACACAATCGCCGCCGAGGCCATGATGGCGACCACATACACCACAGACACCCACCACGGAGCGCCCACCGGCAGGAACGGCGCCAGAATCGCCGTGAAGTACAGCACGACCTTCGGGTTGGAGAGGTTCGTCGCCACGCCCGTACGGTAGGCAGCACGCGGCGAGCCCAAGCCCGGGGGCATCACCAGATCAGCGTTCGCCCCCACCCGCGTGCGGTAGTACTCCCGCACCTGCTGCAGCAGGCTAAAGGCCATATAGCCCAACCACAGGCCACCGAAGATCTGCAGATAATCCAGGATCCACGGCTTCTTATTCAGCAGCGCGCTCGCGCCGGTCACGGCCAGCGTCGACCAGAACATCAGGGCCGTGACGATCCCGCCGATCGCCGCGAAGGCATGCTTCCGCGAGCGGGAGGCCATCCGCAGCACCAGGAACAGGTCTGGTCCAGGGGTCATCACGCCGAGCATGTTCATCAGCATGACGATCCCGATGTTCGTTAATTCCACAAATTAATCCCAAATCTCCAAGCAAAAACCGGCCACAGAGTGCGGCCGGTTGAGCGCAAAATATCTTAAGTTTTACTTCTTGCCACGCTGTGCAGCACGGCGGGCGCGGCGGTTCATGCCGGCCATCTGTCCGCCCTTCGGCAGCGGACCCTTCGGCATATTCGCCATGGGGGACTGCAGGCGGGAAATCGAATCGATGCGGGAGTTCAGCGCATCGACCTCGTTCTTCTTAATGTTCCGCGGCAGGCGCATCAGGTGGTTCTGCAGCTTACGGACCGGAACTTCGCCCTCACCGTCACCGACGACGACGTCGTAGATCGGAGCGTTGCCAGCGATCCGGGCGATCTTCTTCCGCTCACGGGCGATCATCCTCTTCACGCGGTTCGAATCACCCTCACCGACCAGGACGATGCCCGGAGTGCCGACGACGCGGTGGACCGCATCCAGGTTCGTGTTCTGCGCGATGCCTGGCTCGACGATCCACTTCATGCCCACGCCGTCACGCAGGTTGCTCAAGGTCCAGGCGGCAGCGCCGGCCTCGCCCTCGATCTGCTCGTAGACACCCTTCTGCAGGCGGCGGGTGAATACCCACACCGCTACGGCGATGCCCAGCAGGATACCCACGATGAGGTTCACCCACCACCAGCCGAACACCGTGGAAAGCAGAAGCAGAAGCACGACGGGCACCAAAAAGCCCACCAGCATCAGCGGGATCAGCTTCTTATCGCGCTGCCGCTGCAGCTTGAAGGCCTGCCACAGCTGGCCGCGCTGCTCCTTGCGGGCGGCGCGCTTGGCGGCCTTTTCTGCCTTCTTGTTTTCCTTCTCGCGGATGTCCTTAGCCATGTGCTCCAGGATAGAACATGCAGCGAAAAAGAAAGAAACGCGCGCAAGGTGCGAAGCCTTACGCGCGTCTCAACGCTTCTCGCGCTAGCGGTACGCGACCGGGGTCTCCTCGGAGGCGCCGTACTTGTCCAGCAGGTTGGTGGCCTCCTGCTGGGTGGAGCCATCCAGCTTCTCATTGAGGTGCGAGAGGTTCTCCGGGATCTCCCGGCCACGGGCGCGCATCGCCTGCGCGTACAGGCGGCCGGAACGGTAGCTGGAACGAACCAGCGGGCCGGACATGACAGCCGGGAAGCCCATGTCATAAGCAGCCTCGGAGTGTGCCACGAACTCCTCCGGGCGCACCCAACGCTCGATCGGGTGGTGCATGGAGGTCGGGCGCAGGTACTGGGTAATCGTGAGGATATCGGTGCCAGCCTCGCGCAGGTCACGCATCGCCTCCACGACCTCCTCCTCGGTCTCGCCCATGCCCAGGATCAGGTTGGACTTCGTGATCAGCCCGTAGTCGTGGGCCGCACGAATGACCTCCAGGGAGCGCTCGTACTTGAAGGCCGGGCGGATGCGCTTGAAGATGCGCGGCACGGTCTCCAGGTTGTGGGCGAAAACCTCCGGCTGGGACTCGAACACGATCTGCAGCAGCTCCGGCTTATTCGAGAAGTCCGGGGTGAGGTTCTCCACGCCCGTGTTCGGGTTCAGCTCGTGGATCTTGCGGACGACCTCCGCGTACAGCCAGGCGCCCTCATCATCCAGGTCGTCGCGGGTCACGCCCGTGACGGTGGCGTACTTCAGGCCCATCTCGCGGACGGACTCCGCCACACGGCGCGGCTCGTCGCGGTCCAGGGGAGTGGGCTTACCGGACTTAATCTGGCAGAAGTCGCAACGGCGGGAGCAAGTATCGCCGCCGATGAGGAAGGAGGCCTCGCGGTCCTCCCAGCACTCGTGGATATTCGGGCAACCAGCCTCCTGGCACACGGTGTGCAGGCTCATGCCCGTCACGCGGTTCTTCATGTCCCGATACTCGGGGCCCATCTTCGCGGTGGTGCGGATCCAGCGGGGCTTAGCCTCGATGGGGGTCTGCGAGTTCTTAGCTTCGATGCGAAGCATCCGGCGTCCATTAGCGCTGACAGTCATGCAGACCACCCTACGCTGGTCACCCGATGATTGCTAACAATCTCGGCGTGCGGGCTGACCTGCCCAAACATCACCGGCATGGCGAGCACTGCGGCTAGTCCTTGTGCACCGCCAGCTCGCCGTTCAGCGCGGCCACGATGTTCTTCTCCAGGGACTTACGGCACTCCTCGACGGTGACGTCCCGGCCGAGTTCCGCCGACAGCGTCGTCACCCCGGCATCGGCGATGCCACAGGGCACGATGTGCCCGTAGTACTCCATGGTGTTGTCACAGTTCAGGGACACCCCGTGCATCGTCACCCCGCGGGTGACACGAATGCCGATCGCCGCGATCTTCCGGGCGGGCTTCAGCTCGCCGCCCACCACGCCGGCGGGCAGCCACACCCCGGACCGGCCCTCGACACGGCCGGTGCCCTCCAGGCCCACGTCCTTACAGGTCTGGATCAGTGCCTCCTCCAGGCGGCGCACGTAGTCCACCACGTCCACCGGGTCGGCCAGCTTGATGATCGGGTAGGCAACCAGCTGGCCGGGACCGTGCCAGGTGATGCGACCGCCACGATCGACGTCCACCACTGGCAGCCCGTTATCGGGCCGGTCGCTGTCCTCGGTGCGCTTGCCCGCCGTGTACGTCGGCGGGTGCTCCAGCATCAGCAGCTGGTCGTTGATCTTTCCCTCGGCGCGCTCGGCGGCGAGTTCAGCCTGGCGATGCCAGGTCTCTTCGTATTCCACGGTCCCGAGCTCGTTGACCTCGATCGGGGTGGAGTCCATGCGGATACTGCCGGTTTGAAAGCCCATGTTTGCCAAGTGTAGCGCGCAGCAAAAGACCCCCAAGCCTTGAGGCTCGGGGGTCTGAGTGCTGCGGGGCTAGTGACAGCTAGTTACCCGCGGGCGCTATCTTCCGCGCGGGGCGCTGCCATCAACCAGCGCCACGGGGTAGGGGGCGGGGGCTTACCGCCCCAGGGAGGGGAGGTAAGGAGCTTAGAGCTCCAGGTCCTCCTCGAAGTCGCCCTTCTCCAGGCGGTCGCGCAGGGTGGACATGAAGCGGCCTGCGTCGGCGCCGTCGATGACCTGGTGGTCGTAGGTCAGCGGCAGGAAGACCATGTCGCGGATAGCGATGGCCTCGTTCTCGTCCTCGGTGAGGACGACCGGGCGCTTCACGATCGCACCGGTGCCGACCATGGCTGCCTGCGGCGGAACCAGGATCGGAGTGTCGGTCAGGGCACCCTCGGAACCGATGTTGGTGATGGTGAAGGTGCCGCCGGCCAGGTCGTTCGGCTTCAGCTTCTTGTTGCGCGCGCGGTCAGCGATGTCCGCGATGGCCTTCGCCAGCTCCGGCAGGCTCAGGTCCTGCGCATCGTGGATGACCGGGGAGAGCAGGCCGTCCTCGGTGTCCACCGCGATGCTCAGGTTCACGCGGTCGTGGTAGGTCATCTCCTTGGTCTCAGCGTTGTAGGACGCGTTGACGTTCGGGTGGGAGATGAGCGCCTCGACGGCAGCCTTCGCGAAGAACGGCAGGAAGGTCAGGTTCACGCCGTGGGCGTCCTGGAAAGCCTTCTTGGACTTCGCGCGCAGGTCGGCGACGAGGGTCATGTCGACCTCGTGGACCTGGGTCAGCTGCGCGGAGTTGCGCAGGGACTCCAGGGTGGTGCGTGCCGTGATTTCGCGGATGCGGTTGACCTTCTGGGTCGTGCCGATCAGCTCCTGCTTATCCGGGTCGACCTTGTGTGCGGAGGCACGCGGGCCGGCCGGCAGGTTGGTCTTCGCGCCGGTGGTGATGTCCTCGCCCTCGGCAGCGGCCAGGACATCCTGCTTGCGGATGCGGCCACCAACGCCGGTGCCGGTGACCTTGGAGAGATCCACGTTGTTCTTCTCGGCCAGCTTGCGGACCAGCGGGGTCACGTACGGCAGGTTATCGCCGGACGGCTCATCAGCGGAGCCCGACTTCTCGCCACGGTCAGCGACGTTCGGGCGTGCGGTGGTCTCCGCAGCCTTCTCGCGTGCAGCCTCGCGGGCGGCCTCGGCCTTGTCCTCGCCGGAGTCCTTCTTCTCGGACTTCTGCTCCTGCTTGGAGTCGTCCTTCTTCTCGGACTTCTGCTCGTCCTTCGCCTCAGCCTTCTCGGAAGACTTGTCCTCGGACTTCTCCTTCTTCGGCTCGTCCTTCTTGGCTGGCTTGCCGGAACCGTCGCCGATGCGGGCGATGACGTCGCCGACCTCGACGGTGTCGTCTTCCTCAGCGAGGATCTCGACCAGGGTGCCTGCGACCGGGGATGGGATCTCGGTGTCGACCTTGTCGGTGGAGACCTCGAGCAGTGGCTCGTCGACCTCGACCTTGTCGCCGACGGACTTCAGCCACTGGGTGATGGTGCCCTCGGTGACGGACTCGCCGAGCTCCGGCATGGTGACGTCCTCGCCCTCACCGGACCCCTCGGAAGCGGAATCGTCGGAAGACTCGTCGGAGGAGGTGTCCTCGGAGGAATCCTCAGCGTCCTCGTCCTCCGTCTCCTCCGGCTCCTCAGCCTTCGGCTCTTCCTTCTTGGCTGGCTTGCCGGAGCCGTCGCCGATGCGGGCGATGACGTCGCCGACCTCGACGGTGTCGTCTTCCTCAGCGAGGATCTCGACCAGGGTGCCTGCGACCGGGGATGGGATCTCGGTGTCGACCTTGTCGGTGGAGACCTCGAGCAGTGGCTCGTCGACCTCGACCTTGTCGCCGACGGACTTCAGCCACTGGGTGATGGTGCCCTCGGTGACGGACTCGCCGAGCTCCGGCATGGTGACGTCCTCGCCCTCACCGGAACCCTCGGAAGCGGAATCGTCGGAGGACTCATCCTCGGACTCCTCAGCAGCCTCCTCATCGGAGCTGTCCGCAGCCTCGTCCTCGTTGGAGGAGTCGTCGCCCTCGTCATCGGAGGAAGGAGCTTCATCCTCCTCGCCGATCTCAGCGATGACGGAACCGACCTCGATCGTGTCGTCCTCTTCGGCCATTACCTTCAGCAGAACGCCGGCAACAGGGGAGGGGATCTCGGTATCAACCTTGTCGGTGGACACCTCGAGCAAAGGCTCATCCACCTCTACCTTGTCGCCAACCTTCTTCAGCCACTGGGTGATGGTGCCCTCAGTGACCGATTCGCCCAACTCGGGCATTTCGACGGACTGCGCCATGGTGTTGAAGCTCCTCTTGAAACGCGAAAACTAGCTGTGGTCGAGTTTTAAAGACCAGTTACTCAACAATTGTACGCTCTCAAGCAAGTTTCGACGCACCCAACCCCGACCGAGAACCGGACTGCCTAGAATGGTGAGTTGTGTTCAATCTTTTTGGCCGATCCAGCAAGAATCAGACCAAGCCGCCGCGTGCGCCCGGAGACACCATCCGCGCACGTGATTTGGAGTACCTGAGCACCTGGTCC
This sequence comes from Corynebacterium sp. HMSC22B11, assembly GCF_001815965.1. Classification (NCBI taxonomy): domain Bacteria; kingdom Bacillati; phylum Actinomycetota; class Actinomycetes; order Mycobacteriales; family Corynebacteriaceae; genus Corynebacterium; species Corynebacterium sp. HMSC22B11. The sequence goes on from NZ_KV823470.1 coordinate 165,774, forward strand.
GCGCAGCACGACGGGCAGGCAGGTGGGGTGGAAGGGTTCGTGGAACCCGAGACCCTCATCAACGAGATGTCGGTCGTTCTCGTTGATGGCTCCGGCGACTGGACGCGCCGCAAGATCGGCGGGCCGAAGGGCATCGACGTGGTCGCCAAGAAGCTCGGCATCCCCCTCTACTTCGCCGAAGAGACCGGCTACCCGCAGCGCATGCGCGACCGCATCGAGCGCGACCGGCTGATCAAAAAGCGTCTCGAACAGCGCGAACGGCGTGCCCGCATGGAACAGGCGCGCCGCGAGGAAGAGGAGTCTTAGCCCTCCGGGGGGAGGCCCTGGCTCCGGGCAGATCTAGCCCGGGGCCAGGGTACGGGGCTTAGCCCTCCTTGGTGGTCCCTGCCAGGTGGCGCAGGGTCGCCAGAATCGTGCGCACCGGCACGCCCGTGCCGCGCTTCGGGGTGTAGCCGAACGCGCCATCGGTGTTGTACGCCGGGCCGGCGATATCGATGTGCACCCACTCCACGCCTTCGGTCACGAAATTGGCCAGGTAGTGGCCAGCCACTGACATGCCGCCCCAACGGCTGGGGGAGATATTGCGCAGGTCGGCCACATCGGACTTCAGCGCCTCGCCGAGCTCCGGCGGCAGCGGCATAGCCCAGCCGTTCTCGCCGACCTCCTGGGAGAGCTCCGCAACCTTGTCGCGGAAAGCGATGGAACCCATGACACCCGGGGTGCGGTTGCCCAGCGCCACCATCTGCGCGCCGGTCAGGGTCGCGGTCTCGATGAGGTAATCCGGCTCATCCTCGCAGGCGCGCGCCATCGCATCCGCCAGGATCAGGCGGCCCTCGGCGTCCGTGTTCAACACCTCGGTGGTCAGACCGTTGTAGTGGCGCAGCACATCACCCGGGCGGGTCGCGGTGGAGCTCGGGGTGTTCTCCGCCAGCGGGATCGTGGCGATAACCTTCATCGGCAGGTCCAGGCGGGCGGCAGCCACCATCGTGGCGACGACAGCCGCGGAGCCACCCATGTCCGAAATCATGTCCCACATATTCGCGCCCGGCTTCAGCGAAATACCGCCGGTGTCGAAGGTCACGCCCTTACCGACGAGCGCGACCTGCGGTGCCTCGTTCTTCGCGGACGGCTCGTGGGTCAGGCGCACCAGGCGTGGGGCGTGCTCACTGCCCTTACCGACGCCGACGATGCCGCCGTAGCCCTTCTCCTCCAGCTCCTTTTCATCCAGGATCTCGACGCCCAGCCCCGCGGCCTCAGCGATCTCGCGGATCGTGTTGGCATAGGTCTCCGGGTACAGGAAGTTCGCCGGGGTGTTCACGAAGTCACGGGCCAGCGCCACCGCGGCGGCGTCAACCTGAGCCCGGGCCAGCAGGGCGGCGTCGGCCTCGCGGGCGAGCACCGTGATGGTGGCGGGGGAGTCAGCCGCGGCGTCGGCGTCCTTGGCGGAAACGTCCTGACCAGCGGCGTCCTTGGCGGAAGCGCCCTTGAAACCAGCGAAACGGTAACCACCCAGCGCGTGACCGACGAGCGCGGCCTCCGGGGAAATCAACCCGAGGCTAGAGACGACCTTGGTACCCAGGCCCGCAGCACGGGAGGCCACGCCGGCGAGCTCGCGGATGTCCTCGTCCGTGGATTCGTCGATATCACCCAGGCCCAGCGCCAGGATCTTGGTCGCCGGGGCCGTTCCCTCGGTCGCCAGCAGCTCGCCCGGAACCGGGGTGAGCTCCTCGCGCTTGCCGGTCGCACCCACGCTGGTGAGCACGCGCCACAGGGTGATCTCCTGCTCCTTGCTCAACAGGCCAGAACCCGTGGCGGCCAACTCCAGGCCGTTGGCACCCTGGAACACCGGAACGATGAGCGTGTCCACATCCGCGTTCGCCGGAACCTCCGCGACGAGGTCAATCGCCGGCATCGTGCCACGGTTCGGCAGGGCGGAATAAGTCTGGGCGGGATCCAGCGCGATCGGCTGGCCTGGCTGGGTGGTCATGATCGAAAATCAATCCTTTCGCAATGCGAAAACTCACTAATGCGCCATCAACTGTACTCACAATTTTTCGAGGAACTATGGTTGTAGCCATGAGCGAAAGCACACCGAACACCACCGCACCAAACACCAATCTGAGCTTCACCGTCACGCCGAACGAGAACCGCACTTCCTCGGCGGATATCGCCAAGGTCCTCGAGAGCCCGGGCTTCGGCGTCCACTTCACCGACCACATGGTCCTCATCGACTACGACGAAGAGATCGGCTGGCACAACGCCCGCGTCGAGCCCTACGGTCCGCTGAGCATGGACCCGGCCAGCATGGTCTTCCACTACGGCCAGGCCATCTTCGAGGGCATCAAGGCTTACCGCCAGCCGGACGGCAGCATCGCCACCTTCCGCCCGGAGCAGAACGTCCAGCGTATGGCGCGTTCCGCCGAGCGCCTGGGCATGGCCCCGCTGCCGGAGGAGCTGTTCCTCGAGTCCCTGAAGCAGCTGGTCGCCATCGACCACGAGTGGGTGCCAGCAGCAGGTGGCGAGGCCGCGTTGTACCTGCGCCCGCTGATGATCGCCCGGGACGTTCACCTGGGTGTCCAGCCATCCAAGACCTACACCTACATGGTTATTGCCTCCCCGGCGGGAGCCTACTTCACCGGCGGCATCAAGCCGGTCAGCGTCTGGCTGTCCACCGAGTACGTGCGCGCCGCACCGGGCGGCACGGGTGCCGCGAAGTGTGCCGGTAACTACGCCGGTTCCCTCATGGCACAGGCTCAGGCCGCCGAGCAGGGCTGCGACCAGGTCGTATGGCTGGATGCCGTTGAACGCAAGTGGGTCGAGGAGATGGGCGGCATGAACCTCATGTTCGTCTTCGGCGAGGGGGAGAACGCCGAGGTCATCACCCCGGAGCTCTCCGGCTCCCTGCTGCCGGGCGTGACCCGCGACTCCCTGATCCAGGTCGCCCGGGACCTGGGCTACAACGTCAACGAGCGCCGTATCTCCATCGAGGAGTGGGAGCAGGCCGCAAACTCCGGCATGCTCTCCGAGGTGCTGGCCTGCGGCACCGCGGCCGTGGTCACCCCGGTGGGCTCCGTGAAGTACGCCGGCGGTGCGTACGACATCAACGGTGCCCAGACCGGTGAGGTCACCATGCGGCTGCGCGACCACCTCACCGGCATCCAGCGTGGTGCCGTGGAGGATAAGCACGGTTGGCTGCACACCCTGGTTCCGGCTGAGGATCTGCAGTAGAGCGCCTGCAATAACGCACTAGCTGCGTAACGCGCCTCGCGCGGTGGTGTGGAGCGATACTTCACGGCCCCGGGCTACCATCGTTGAACTGCTCCCCATTAGTTGGCCTGATTTATCAGCTACCGATTAGTGAGGAGCAGTTTTTCGTTGAGAGCACGAAGTTCGCTGAGCGAAGATCAGCGCGAGCAGTAAGTGGTACAAACTCTGGCGCGACATGGAAACTATCTGCACAAATGTTTATAGTGGTCCAGACCCAAGACGGTACGGATGCAGAGATTTCAGAGATACCTACTGGGTTATTGTTACAGGAGCTCACAGCGATAATCTTTGATTGGAGACGCAATGCTGAATGGAAATTTTCACCTTGCGCAGTTTCTTTGGGTCATCTTTATCCTGGTGCTGATCCCCACCGTAGTAGTTTACATTTTGATAAACAGGCATGTTCCTGAAAACTGCCATAATTCACGACTTCCACGTAGAGCTCCCGTTGCGTCTTTTCTTGTTGGGCTTCTGTCAGCTGCATTCTGGCTTTCATGGTCTCCGAGATCAAGCATTGGAGATTTTTTTCTATATGGCGCGCCTAACCAATTCCCTAAATGGCAGATTATTGGTTGTGGAATTTCCCTGATACTCGGTTCGGGTATAATTGCATATGTTAACTCTGGGTCTGTCAGGGGAACTCTCATTATATCTCTTCTTACGGGCTCAGGTTTTGGCGCAGCTTTCGCGTTCGATGCATCTTTTGGTGTAACATCCCAAGAAGGAATTGGGGTTGTTTTTGCCTTTGTGGGAGTGGCGCTACTTTGCATCCCTTTGAACCTGCTATTTGTCGCGATTAAGCGAATCGTGAATCGAAAAAACTCTCCTAAATAAATGAACTGCTCCCCATTAGTTGGCCTGAGTTATCAGCTACCAACTAGTGAGGAGCAGTTTCCGTTGAGAGCACGAAGCTAGCCAAGCGAAGATTAGCGCGAGCAGTTAGTGGGCTCAGCTACACGCTCCCAAACGCGAAGAGCCAGATTGATGTCCAGCGCGCGGTGCCACGTGTCCATGGTGACGTTCTCGATCGCCCCGCCGACCGCGATGCCCGCGTTGAGCACGAGCACATCCACCGCGCCGATGGCCTCGGCCGCGGCTTCCCGGTCGGCGTCGGAGGTCACGTCCAGCTTGCGGTAGGTGCACGTTTCGCCGAGCTTGATGACGTCCTCGTTCGCCGTGTCATGCAGGTCCGTCGCGATGACGGAATCGCCGCGGGCGATCACCTCCGGTGGCGTGGCCGGCGGATCAGGTCAGCATCGACAGCAGGAACACGGAGTCCTCGTCCGCGTCGACCCGGTGCGGGACCATGGCGGGCAGGTACGCGACGGTCCCCGGCGTGAGGACCTCGGTGCGGTCGCCGACGGTGAAGCGCACTTGGCCCTCGATGCATTGCACCATGATCGGGTGTGCAGCGCGGTGATCGGGCAATGTCTGTCCGGAACGGAAGCGCATGGCGATGATGTTGACGCCGTCGGCCGTTTGCAGTCGTTTCACGGCCGGGCCGTCGCCGCCCTCTGCAGCTGGTGCGGCGGTGGCGATGTCATGAAGGCTCAGGGCTTCCGGCTCGGCGGTCAGTTCAGCTTTCTGGTCGGCGTCGAGGAATTCGATCTCGGGCTCGCGTCGGGCGGCGGACGATGCTTCGCGCCCGGGGCCGGGAGCGTTGGAATCGGCGCCCGTCGCATCGAAGGCATCGGCGGTGTCGCGCAGACGGGCCACGATGCCGATCGAGGCGAGAGAGTCGTCGTGTTTGGCGAATGTGCTGCGCATGCCCAGGACCCGTCGGCGCGCCGCCGGCTGCCTGATCGCGTTGCCCACGATCCGCGCGACCCCGGCAGGGCCCTCGTCCTCGAGCATCTGGCTCGGCTTGAGTAGGCCCATCTCGCCGATGCGGACCTGTTCGACCTCGAAGCCGTGATCCTCGAGCAGCTGCCGCCATTCGGCGGGGGTGAGTGGACGGGCATTGACGCGAATCGCCTTCGACATGGCGACCCGGATCTCGTCCTTCGTCGACGTCGGGAGGTCGTCGGGGGTCAGTGCGAGTTCGTGGATCGCGTACCGGCCACCGGGCACGAGGATGCGGCGGACCTCGTCGAGGATGGCATTCTTGCCCTTGACTCCCTGCATGGTGAGCATCGCTTCGCCGATGACGGCATCCGCTGAATCGTCGTCGAGGTCCGTCGACTGGGCCTTGCCCTTCACTACGCGACCCTGGCCGCTCACGACCTTGGCTGTGGTCTGCACGGCGGCTTCGTCTTCGTCGACTCCGACGTATCCGGACGGCCGTCGCTTTAGGATCTCCGCCGCCGTGACGCCCAGGCCCGGGGCCAGTTCGACGACTCGGGCATCGGTGAGGCGGGACTGGTCGAGGATCCACTCCGTCATCTTCCGGCCGCCGGGGCGCAGCACCTTCTTTCCGAGCCTGGCCAACAGCCAATGTCCCTGGAGTTGATCGAAATCCCTGTCGCGGGCGGTCATGCGTGACTCCTTCGTCGAGTGTCGGTGGTGGCGGTGTCGTCGGAACGTGGCCGCCAATAATCCGAATATGAAGTACTGAGTATCAGGAACGAGCTTAGGCTAACCTTAATTACTTGTCGAGAAGGGATGAAAAGCCAGATCGGGCCGTCGCAAAGCTGCTTTGCGACGGCCCGGAAGGGGGGAGTTGGTTCGAGAAATGCCCCGGTCAGCGGTCCTGCGGAGTCTGGTCGACGAGCTCGTCGTCCTCCGGGATCTCCCCGGCCGGGCGCGGCGGGATCGAGCGGATCTGATCTCGGCTCAGGCCGGGGCCGAATTGGTGCGGCGGCAGAATGACCTCGCGGCCCAGGCGCAGCGACTCCTCGATGGCGGCGAATATGCGCACGTCGGCGAGCCCCTCCCGGCCATCGGGCTCGGGGCGCACGCCGGCGCGGACGCAGTCGATGAAGTAGCGGGTCTCGCCGGCGAACTGGTCGACGGAGGTGGCCTCATGGGTCTTCGTGCCCTGCGGCGTGGTCAGCGTCCAATTTCGCGGCGGCTCCGGCGCGAAGCCATAACAGGAGTTCGACGTGATGGTGCCCTTCGACCCCACCAGCTGGAACGTGTCCAGGTCCGCGGCGTTGTAGCTGAGCGTGTACTGCGCGACGCGGGCACCGGGGAAGCGCAGCGTCACGCCGACGCCGTCCTGGAAATCGAAGTCGCGGTCGCGCGAGCTCACGCCGGTGGCGTGCACGTGCGTCGGCTCAGCGCGGAACAGATGACGCACCAGATTCAGGGGATAGGCGCCGAAGTCGGGGACGGGGCCGCCCCAGAAACCGGAGTGGCCGCGGTGGTTGGCCTCCTCGATGTCGTGCGCGAACGTCGAGGTGAACGTGCGGGTCTCGCCGATGACGCCGCGGTCGACCATGTCCGCCAGCTCCACCAGGTAGGCGTCCTGGTGCATGCGGTAGGCGACCATCAACGTCGCGCCGGAGCGCTGCGAGGCCGCGATCATCGCCTCGCAATCCTCCACGGAATCGGCCATCGGCTTCTCCAAAAGCACCGGGATGCCGGCGTCGAGCGCGGGCTCTGCGAACTCGCGGTGGCGGAAGACCGGCGTGGCCACGTAGATACCGTCGATGTCGCCGCGCTTCAGCAGCTCGGGGAATTCGTCGTAGTCGTACACCGCCACGTCGTCGGCGGTCGCCCGGCCGGTCGCCGCGGGGTCATCGTCGGGTCCGGCTCCGGCACCCGTTCGCTTGGCGACGGCCTCCGCCTTGGCGTCGGAGCTGGTCACCACGGCGGCGACCACCGCATCGGGGAGGCTGCGCAGAGCCGGGATGAAGGCCTGCTGCGAGATCTGGCCGACTCCGACGACGGCGAAACGGAACGGCGAGTCGGGGGAGTTGGGCGTGGAAGGCGTCTGGTTAATGTCAGTCATCATCGCCGACGGTACGCGCGGACACGAGGCCCCGCCATGTTATCGACCGGCCCACAGCGTCGCGCCGGAGGTGCCGATGGTCAGCGGCGCCATGCCCGGAGTGCCGGAGGCGACGGGGATCAGCGTGCCGGCGGTGAGCTCGTCGTTGAGGTCGGTTTCGTCGTGGGTAGGGGCGGCACCGATCTCGTCCGACGGCAGCCACGCCTGGATGACGCGCAACTTCTTGCCGTCGAGGTAGCCGGAGGCGTTGAGCTCGGAGTGGCGGATCCTGCGTCCGGCGCTGACCCGCTGGGCCATGCCCGGCGTCAGGATCGACGCGGTGCCGGCCGCGCTGCCCTCCATACCGCCATCGTCGCGGTGGCGCAGGCGGCCGGTCATGATCCAGGTGACCAGCTCGACGTCGTTGTGCTGGTGCATGTCGAAGCCCTCGCCGGGGGCGACGATGTCGTCGTTGTGCACCATGAGCAGCCCGAACGCGTTGCCCTCGAGGTCGAAGCTGCCGGTGGCGGGGAAAGACTGGCGAGACAGCAGCGCCGAATCACGCCACGTCGAGCGTTCATCGGCGCGGATGATGCGGACCTCAAGGGCCGTCATCGGCGTCTTCTTCTTGCCCATGCCGCAATTCTATGCCGGTGGCGCGGCGGGACGGGACTGGTTTCAGGGCAGCTACAGGACCGGATCAACGCACTCTAAATCGAGAAGAGCCGGTAAGTGGCACAACACCGCACGCATCCAACATCGACTTTAAGGGCCTGACCCCGATGCAATATCGGACTCAGGCCCTTGAGCTCCTAACCGCCTAGGGTTAAAAGCCCAACTTTCGGGGGCTAGTTCACTTTCGGTGGCACCGAGGCCTTAAGCGTTGCTAGGCAGGGCGCTGACCGGGGAGGGGAGTGCGGGTTTAGACCTCGCCCTCGGCGAACTGCGTGGCCAGGCGCAAGTGCGGCAGCGCGAGCAGCGTGCCCGCGCCCTGACCCAGGCCGATTCCAGTCGGCAGGATCGGGCTAAGCCCCAAGGCGCCGAGCGCCGGCACGATCGCCGGCTCCGTGCCGGGGGAGGCCGACTGCCACCAGTCGCGAGCGGTGGGAGCCAGCATCTGCGCGCACAGCGCGGCCGCCGCGCAGCCCGCCCCATCGAAGATCACCGGGGTGCGGCGAATCGCGGCCTGCGCGAGGATCCCGGTCAGCACCGCGATATGCGGCGCGGCCACCTGGGCGAGGATCTCGCGGGGCTCCGTGCGCACATCCCGCACCGCGAACATGCCGTCGCGAATCTGGGCGACCTTGCGCCGCCAGCCCTGGTCATCAATGCCTGAGCCCCACCCGATCACCTTCACCGGCTCGATCCCGCAGATCGCGCCAATGATCGTTGCGGCCGCGGTCGTGGTGCCCGGGCCGAAATCGCCGAGCAGCAGCAGCTCCGTGCCCTTATCCGCCTCCGCGTCCGCGAAGGCCGCACCGGCCGCCAGCCACTCCTCGAGGCCGGGCTCCGCCCCAGAGGATTCCGTCTCGGTGGAAAGCTGATCGGTGGCCGCGGCGTTGGCGTCGATAAACTCTACCCGAACATCCTGGGCCACCGCAGCGGCGGCGACGGGGGAGCGACCCGAGGAATACAGCTCGCCCACCTGAGAAAGGGAGTCCTCGGGGAGAATGGACACGGCAGGCGTCGTTGCTGGCTCACCAGCGACGACCGCTAAGGTCACGCGCTCCAGCGCGGCCGGCAGCTCCTGGCCCTGGCAAGCCGCCAACCAGCCACCCCAGGCGGCGAGCTCCCCCAAGCTCGCACGGCCGCCACCAGCAGCCATCGTCGTCGCCTCCAGCCAGCGGGTCGCCTCAGCAACACGCGTCGGATCGACTGCTTCCACGGCCGTGAAGTCCACTGCCATTTAGCGAACGTCCTCGCCGATCTCCACCTGCGGGGCAGGGTTACGCATCTTGCGGATCATCGTCGCGCGGCCGAAGGCGTACATGCCCAGCCCGAACTTACCCAGCGTGGTGTCCGGGTACTTCTCGCGCACCAGGCGGTTGACTTTGCGGCCAAGGATGATGCCCTCGATGACCATGAGGATCAGGATGCCGAACATCACCAGGGAGGCGGTGTTCGCCAGCATCGGGTTGCGCAGGCCGATCACCATAATCAGGACCACGACCAGCGCGATCGGCATGAAGTAGTTGCCGAGGTAGCGGTGCGAATCCACCCAGTCGCGGACGAAGCGACGCTCCGGGCCCTTATCGCGGTCCATGAGGTAGCGCTCGTCGCCGGCCATCATGCGCTCGTTAATGTGGCGGCGCTCGGCCTCGCGCTCCCGACGCTCCTTGGCTTTGAGCTCCTTGTACTCCTCCTTGGACATGGAGGCCTTGAGCTCCTTACGGCGCTTGCGGGCCTCGGCTGGGGTCTCTGGACCCTGGTAGGGGCCGCGGCGCACGCCGGCCTGGCGCTCCTGCTCGTTACGCTTCGGGGTCGGCCGGCCCTTCGGCGGGGTGAAGGCCTTGTTGGCAGGCTGCTTGACCTCAGTTTCCGGGGTGGCCTCGGCGGATGCTGCGGCGGTGCTGGCAGCAGCGGAGGTGGATGTGCTCTTCTTACGCGACTTTTTCACGCCTCTTAGGCTAGAGCAGAATCAGGGGGCTATCAAAAGGATGGAATAGTTTCGCGGCGCCGCCCGTTGTACGGGAGGACGGAGCGTGAGGTTGTGGAATTCGCACCGCTTCGCGAGTAACCTAAACGAGCATCGAAACCATCCTTAATGAGGAGGAAATATGACTGCCCCAGAGAAGGTCACGGGTGTCGAGCTGACCGACGCCGCTGTGGCGAAGGCAAGCTCCCTGCTGGCCCAGGAGGGTCGCGACGACCTGGCGCTGCGCATCGCGGTCCAGCCGGGTGGCTGCGCTGGCCTGCGTTACCAGCTGTTCTTCGATGACCGCTCCCTGGACGGTGACCTGAAGGACGAGTACGAGGGCGTGAACCTGGTCGTCGACCGCATGTCCGCCCCGTACCTGATGGGCGCGAAGATCGACTTCGCGGACACCATCGAGTCCCAGGGGTTTACGATCGACAACCCGAACGCTTCCGGCTCCTGCGCCTGCGGCGACTCCTTCTCCTAAGCCGAAGAAGGCCCCTGGGTCCCGCAATTGCGGGGTAGCGAAAAAGGGAAGACGGCGAAACGCCGCGGCCCCACGATGAGTGGGTGCCGCGGCGTTTTCTGTTGGGGTGGATAATTTAGGGGGCCAACGGGGCAGGGAGCCCAGGGTTTGGCCGAAGGGCTGGACCTATGCGCTGGGGAAGCAGCCGCTGGCGCCGGGGAGGGGTTCTAGGGCCGGAGGAATAGGCCTAGTGGCCCGGATTCCCCGGAACGCAGCGCACTTAGAGCTTCACCGGGTAGTCCTGCTCGCTGATGCCCGGGTCGATGCGCTTCTCCACGAAGATGCCATGCCAGATCATGAACGCCAGCACCGTCCATAGGCGGCGGGAGTGATCCGGGCCGGAACCGGAGTTCATCGCCGTCCGGTGCTCCTCGAGCATCGCCAGAACCTCGGCCTTGTTGAAGATGTGATCCGTCTGGGAATCCTCGATGTGCTTCTTCGCCCAGCCGTAGAGCTCATCTCCGGCCAGCCAGTGGCGGATCGGCACCGGGAAGCCCAGCTTCTTGCGGTTGAGCACGTGCTCCGGAACGATGCGCTCCATCGCCTTACGCAGCGCGTACTTCGTCGTCCCGTGGGAGATCTTCATGTCGATCGGGAGGGTCTCCGCGACGTCGAAAACGACCTTGTCCAGGAACGGAACGCGCAGCTCCAGGGAGTTGGCCATCGTGATCTTGTCTGCCTTGACCAGAATGTCCCCGCGCAGCCAGGTGAACAGATCCAGGTGCTGCATGCGGGCCACCGGATCCATGTCCCTCGACTTCGCGTAGATCGGGGCGGTGACCTCCCGGTGATCCCACTCGGGGCGGACCTCGCGCAGGACGCGCTCCAGCTGCTCGTAGTTGAAGGAGCGGGCGTTGCCGTAGTAGCGCTCCTCCATGGACATCGTGCCGCGCTGCAGCAGCGACTTACCGCGCACACCCTCTGGCAGTGCGTCGCCCAGCTTCGCCAGCACCTTATTAATAGGGCTAGGAATCTTCTCGAATGGGGCGAGGCTCAAAGGCTCCTTATAAATGGTGTAGCCACCGAAGAGTTCGTCCGCGCCCTCGCCGGAGAGCACGACCTTCACGTGCTTGCGGGCTTCGGCTGCCACAAAGTACAGCGGCACCAGCGCCGGGTCGGCAACCGGGTCGTCCAGGTACCACATGATCTTCGGCACCGCGTCGGCGAACTCCGCCGGGCTGACCACCTTGACGATGTGCTCCGCGCCGATCGCCGCAGCGGACTCCGCGGCGACATCCACCTCGGAGTAGCCCTCGCGCTGGAAACCCGTGGTGAAGGTCAGCAGGTCCGGGTTGTGGCGTTTCGCCAGGGTGGCGATGGCCGTGGAGTCGATGCCACCGGAAAGGAAGGACCCCACCGTGACGTCCGCGCGCATGTGCTTGGCCACGGAATCCTCCAGGGCCTCGGCGATGCGCTGGAAGAGGGCATCCTCGCCGCCCGCCGGCACCTTAGCCACCGGGAACTTCGGCTCGAAGTAGCGCTCCTCCTCGATGGTGCAGCCGCCCTTCGCGCCCTCCGCTGGGGGAGTGACGAACGCGCGGGAGCCCGACTCCAGACGGAAGATGTTCTTGTGCAGGCTCTCCGGCTCAGGGACGTACTGCAGATCTGTGTAGTGAGCAATAGCCCGGGGATCCAGATCGAGGTTCAGGCCGATGGCGTCCGCAAGGGAAAGGATGCACTTCTTCTCGGAGGAGAAGACCGTCGCCTTGTCCGTCGACGCCAGGTACATCGGCTTGATGCCGAACGGGTCGCGAGCGAGGAACAGGCGGCGCTCCACCGAATCCCAGATCGCGATGCCGAACATGCCACGCAGGTGGTTGACCACATCGGCACCCCAGTGGTGGAAACCAACGACGATCGGCTCGCCGTCGCCGCCGGTATTAAAGGAGTAACCCAGCTCCTGGAGCTCCTCGCGCAGTTCGACGTAGTTGTAGATCTCGCCGTTGAAGGTCATGGAGTAGCGGTTCGGCTGATCCGCCGGCCCCCACTGCAGCGGCTGGTGGGAGTGCTCCAGGTCGATGATGGACAGGCGGTTGAAGCCGAAGACCACATCGTCGTCGTTCCAGGTGCCGCTATCATCCGGACCACGGTGACGCATGCACGGCAGCGCTTCAGCGACCGGGTCGGTGAACGTGTTGGCAGTGCCGTCGGCGGACAGTAAACCAAGTAGGCCACACATAGGGTGCTTTACTACTCCTGAATCATCGGGGACTATATAAACTGACGCGCGGAGCGGAAGCGGCCGCGAGCCAGGTCGGTTAGACTACAAACTACGCGCTCGGGGGCGCTTGTCCTAGCTGGCGCGCGGGGCAGAAAACGGGCAAGTTGCCCCGGACGGGGGGAGGGGCTCACAGGAAACCCCCAAAATGTGGCACCCACCGCAACGAATAGTGGCAATTCGCTGTATATGGTCTAAAGTTCTCTAGTGAAGCAGTCTTGGGCGCAACAAGCGTGCGCTCACCACGAGCGATAACGCCGAAAAACCCAAGGCTATGAACGTGTGAACGAGGAAGGCATAATCGCGTGGAACAGCGAAAAGTGCACGGTATGACTCGCCGTATTGCTATGGCAGGGACGCTCGGCCTGTCCGGCCTCGCCCTTGCTGGTTGTAACGTCGCGCCCCCGGAGAACGGCTTTTTCCATGCTCTCCGCATGGGCTGGCCGATGGGTATCACCCCGGAGGCTGAGCAGATGGGCAACTACTGGGTCTGGGTCTGGGTGGCCGCCTGGATCATCGGTATCATCATGTGGGCCCTGATGTTCTTCGTTATGGGTCGCTACTCCAGCAAGGCTCGCTCCCGCCGTGGCGACAACGAGGAATTCCCACGTCAGACGGGCTACAACGTCCCGCTCGAGCTGGTGCTCACCACCCTCCCGGTCCTGATCGTCATGGTCCTGTTCTTCTTCAACGTCCAGACCCAGGACAGCGTTACCGCCCTGGATAAGGACCCGAAGGTCAAGGTCGACGTCACCGGCTACCAGTGGAACTGGAAGTTCGGCTACGGCGAGATCAACGGCGAGCTGCTGGGCGGCCAGGACTACGAGGGCGTCGACAAGGAGGCTCAGCAGCGCGCTGAGGACTCCAAGTACGAGATCCGCTCCAACACCAATCACGGTGTCGGCCCGATCCACGGCCGCTCGAAGGAAGACTACAGCTACCTGAACTTCAACAAGATCGAGACCGTCGGCTCCACCGACGAGGTTCCGGTCCTGGTTGTTCCGTCCAACACCGCAATCGAGTTCAACCTCGCCTCCGCGGACGTTGCCCACTCCTTCTGGATCCCAGAGTTCCTCTTCAAGCGCGACGTGTTCCCGCACCCGGAGGCAAACCAGTCTGAGCGTCGCTTCCAGATCTCCGAGATCAAGGAAGAGGGAGCATTCGTCGGTCGCTGTGCCGAGATGTGCGGTACCTACCACTCCATGATGAACTTCGAGCTGCGCGTCGTCTCCCCGGAGAAGTTCGCGGACTACATCAAGTTCCGTCAGGACAACCCGGAGGCTCCGAACTCCGAGGCTCTGAAGTCCATCGGTGAAGCTCCGTACTCCACCTCTACCCACCCATTCGTTTCCGACCGCACGGGCACCCGTGAAGCCGGCGAAAACATGACGGACCGCAACGCTGCCTAAGGGCACCGCGCGAGTTCCTAACTAGAGAAAGAGGAAAAGATGACTTCCGGAGCAAAGCTTTTCTACGGCCTCGCCCTGTTCTTCTTCGTCATGGACGTGGTCTACATCCTGGGCACCAAGCACCTGGTCGAGACCAACCGTGTGATGGGCACCGAGTGGGCTGGTGTTACCGGCCTGACCCTGGCCCTGCTGCTGTCCCTGATGCTGGCTGTGTACCTGCACCTGACCGACAACAAGACCGACATCGGTCCTTCCGACTGGGAGATGGCTGAGATTGAGGACGGCGCTGGCGTGCTGGGCTTCTTCTCCGCTGGCTCCATCTGGCCGCTGCAGCTGACCATCGCCGTGATGCTGGTCGCTTACGGTCTGGCCTTCTGGCACTTCTGGCTGATCGTGGCCGGCGCAATCTTCCTGATCTGGGGCTCTGTCATGATGAACCTCCAGTACGGTGTCGCTCGCGACGACCACTAAACGCTTAAGCGTTCACACGCTTTAAGGCCGCGGCCGGGCCCCCTCGACGGGAACCCGGCCGCGTTCCGTATTTCTGGACCCTGTTCGCCAATACCTCGCTGTCAGCCGGCGGGCCATCGCATCTGCAACCGCGCTGGGGGGGTTCATCTGGTTGGGCTAGCGGGGGCGGGTTGAGGGACAGGCGTGCGCGCGGTTCAGTAATCAACGGCAGCGGAGTACTTCGGTTGAAAAGCAACGCAAAAGGCCCCTCGGTCAGGCTTTAAACCTTTACCGAGGGGCCTGATGGGGCAGTGGTGCGGCCCTAGCGGGCGATCATCGCCTCCATCTTCTCTAGGGCTGCGCCGGACTCCAGGCTCTCGCGGGCGCGGTCGATGTTCCGCTTCAGCGTGGCCTGCAGGCCGTCTTCCTCCCAACCCTCGACGGTGGCCAGCGCTGCGGCGCCGTTGAGCAGGACGGCGTCCTTAATCGCGCCCTCGAGCTCGCCACGGAAGAGCTTGCGGGCGATCTCGGCGTTGTACTCGGCATCCCCGCCGCGCAGGGCGTCTTCCTCGTAGAAGTCGAGGCCCAGGGAACGCGGATTGATGATCTCCTCGCCGGTCTGGCCGTTGGCATCCACCGTGACCACGTCGGTTGGGGCGCACACGCTGATCTCGTCCATGCCGTCCATACCGCGGACGACGAGCACGCGGCTGCCCTGGTGGGCGAATGCTCCGCCGATGATCGGCATGAGATCCTTGAACGCACACCCGATGAGGCCATAACCGGGCTTTGCCGGGTTGGTCATTGGGCCGAGCAGGTTGAAGACGGTCGGAACCTTCAGCTCGCTGCGCACCGGGCCCGCGAAACGCATGGCCGGGTGGTAGGCCTTCGAGAACAGGAACGCGAAGTGCGTCTCCTTCAGGTCCTCCGCTACGGCCTCGGGGGAGCGCTCGATGTCCACACCGAGCGCCTCGAGCATGTCCGCGCCTCCACATTGGGAGGACGCCTTGCGGTTACCGTGCTTAACAACGTTCGTTCCGGTGCCCGCGACGACGAAGGACGCCATCGTGGAGATGTTTACGGTGTTGCGGCCATCGCCGCCGGTTCCGACGATGTCCACAATCTTGTCCACGCCCGAGAAGTCCACCGGGGTCGCGAAAGAGCGCATGGCCTCTGCTGCAGCGGCGAGCTCCGCGGCGGTGATGCCCTTAACCCGAAGACCAAAGGCAAAGGCGGAGATCAGGACGTCGCTGGCGCGTCCAGCCATGATCTCGTTCATCGCCCACGCGGTCTGGGACTCGCTGAGCTCTTCGCGGCGACCCAGGCGGTCCAGTAGGCCCGGCCAGGTGAAGTAGGACTCCGGAAGCTGCTCGGCACCAAGTGCATGAGCGGTAGAGGTGAATGTGCTGTGATCGGTTGACTCTGTTGCCACCTGTTGGCTCCCTTCCAAAGCTGTTTCTTTAAATAATACGGCGGAGGTTAGCGTTGCCTGTGAGCGGGTGGCGTGGATCACCACTGCGAACCGAATCTCGGCGACTTCTGCGGGGGTAAAGGTGAGATGCGGGGGCGCTTCGGGGTCGGGGTTCGGGCCCGAAGTGGGGGAGGGGGTGGTGCCTTGCTGGCTGAATCCTGTGAACAAAATCGGGTGTCAGTACGGCGGAAAACCGGGTCCGCTTATGCGCTGACCTGGCACGATGTGGTGCGTCGGATAGCGGTTCCAAAAAGTTCCGACTATCCCCCAAAGGGGGGATACTGGCAGGTTTGTCCAAGGTTTGACCTGGTGTTTTCCAGTCCGTTTTGAGCTTTCACGCGTGGGGAATCGACTATCTGCCAGAAAACAGCCATACTTAGACACGTGACAAGCGCAGTTGAAAACCCAGGTATGGCAGCACCACATCGTGTTGCGACGCTGAACCGACCGAACATGGTCAGCGTCGGCACGATCGTGTTCCTGTCTCAAGAATTGATGTTTTTTGCTGGCCTGTTCGCGATGTACTTCGTGTCCAAGGCCAACTCGGGAGGCAATTGGCCATCCGAGCCAACCGAGCTGAACGTGCCTTTCGCGGCGACGATTACGATCATCCTGATCTCCTCGTCCGTGACTGCGCAGTTCGGCGTGTTCGCGGCTGAGAGGGGGGATGTCTTCGCTCTTCGTCGTTGGTACGCACTGTCGGCGTTGCTGGGAACCGTGTTCCTTATCGGTCAGGGATACGAGTACTTCCACTTCGTCGAGACTGGAACCACGATCCCGGGCTCCGTTTACGGCTCGGTGTTCTTCATCACGACCGGTTTCCACGGCGCACACGTGCTGGCCGGTGTGATTGCGTTCCTCGTTGTGTTGCTCAGGACGTTCAAGTCCAAGTTCACCCCGGCACAGGCAACCGCTGCCGTCGTCGTGTCCTACTACTGGCACTTCGTCGACGTTGTCTGGATCGGCCTGTGGATCACGATTTACTTCGTTCAATAGGCCGTTAGCGCCAACTCAGGTTGGCCGACAGCCCATCGCAATTCCATTGACGAGTTAAAGGGAACAAGATGGATACCTCTAACAACAACGCGAGCGCTGGTGCAGCAACCGGTGCGCAGCGTTCCCCAGGGGCCGCACGGCGGCGCCGCAAGCTCCGCAAGGTGCTTGCCGGGGCATTCGCTCTCGTCGTCGGACTGACCGGCGCGGGATTCCTGGCTAATGCCCTCACTCCGGACCCGAACACTGCTACGGCACAGCAGGACGAGACCGCACTGGTCCAGCAGGGTAAGGAAATTTACGAAGTGGCATGTATCACCTGCCACGGTGCCAACCTCCAGGGCCAGGAGGGTCGTGGTCCTTCGCTGATCGGTGTCGGCGAGGGCTCCGTGTACTTCCAGGTCCACTCCGGCCGCATGCCGATGCTGCGCAACGAGGCGCAGGCAAAGCGTAAGCAGCCGCGTTACTCCGAGCAGCAGACCCTGGCTCTGGCGGCATACGTCAACGCCAACGGTGGCGGCCCGGGCATCGTCCGCAACGAGGACGGCTCCATCGCCATGGAGTCCCTCCGTGGTAAGAGCACCACCGACGGTGAGATCAACCCGGCCGACGTGGCACGCGGTTCCGACCTTTTCCGTCTGAACTGTGCCTCCTGCCACAACTTCACTGGCCGTGGTGGCGCACTGTCCTCCGGTAAGTTCGCTCCGACCCTGGATCACGCGAACGAGCAGGAGATCTACCAGGCCATGCTGACTGGCCCGCAGAACATGCCGAAGTTCTCTGATCGCCAGCTGACCGCTGACGAGAAGAAGGACATCATCGCCTTCGTGAAGAACGCTAAGGAAACCCCGAACCCGGGTGGCTACGGCCTCGGCGGTCTGGGTCCCGTTAGCGAGGGCATGCTGATGTGGTTCGGAGGCATCATCGTGATGATCGCCTTCGCGATGTGGATTGGAACCCGGTCATGAGCGAATTGAAGAATAAGTACACTGATGCCGAGCTGGCACAGATGAGCGAGGAAGACCTCGCTCGCCTCGGCACCGAGCTGGACGGCGTGACCGTCGCTTACCGTAAGGAACGCTTCCCGATCGAGAACGATCCGGCTGAGAAGCGTGCCTCCCGTCGGGTTGCCACCTACCTGATCCTCTCCATCGTCCTCGGCCTGGCATTCGTTGCCATCTACCTCTTCTGGCCGTGGGAGTACAAGCACATGGATGAAGAGGGCCTGTGGTGGTACACCTTCTACACCCCGCTGCTGGGTATCACCTCTGGTCTGTCCATCACCCTGCTGGGCATGGGTGTTGCGGCTTACACCAAGAGCTTCATCCCGGAGGAGATCTCCGTTCAGACTCGCCACGACGGCCCGTCTGACGAGGTCGATCGCCGCACCCTCGTGGCCCTCCTGAACGACTCCTGGAAGACCTCCACCCTCGGCCGCCGCCCGGTTATCGCCGGCCTGGCCGCAGGTGGTGCTGCACTCGCTGGTCTCGCGATCATCCTCCCAATGGGTGGCATCGTGAAGAACCCGTGGAAGCGCGGCGCAATGGGCATCGCCGGCGACGGCACCCTGTGGACCACCGGCTGGACCCTGCACGAGCAGGGCGAGAAGCTGTACCTGGCTCGCGACACCGGCGCCGTGGCTGAGAACCACGACGGCCACTGGAGCACCCAGGGCATCTCCCGCCTGGTCCGCGTCCGTCCGGAGGACCTGGACGCTGGCGCCATGGAGACCGTCTTCCCGATGACCGAAAGCATGGTCAACGACGGCGACAAGTACGACTCCAAGGCTGAGGTCTACGAGGACCACATGCACTCCATCCACGGTTCCCGCAACGCGGTCATGCTGATCCGCCTGCGCCACGAGGATGCTCTGCGTGCTGTCCAGCGTGCCGGCCAGGAAGACTTCCACTACGGCGACTACATTGCGTTCTCCAAGATCTGTACGCACATTGGTTGCCCGACGTCCCTGTACGAGCAGCAGACCAACCGTATTCTTTGCCCGTGCCACCAGTCCCAGTTCGACGCACTGCAGTACGGCAAGCCGGTCTTCGGCCCAGCCGCACGTGCACTGCCAGAGCTGCCGATCACGGTGGACGAGGAAGGGTACCTCATCGCCAAGGGCAACTTCATTGAGCCTGTTGGCCCGGCATTCTGGGAGCGTAGGTCATGACCACTAAGCAACAAGGCCGCCTCGCGCAGGCCGCAAACAACATCGATGAGCGCTACACCGCATCTGGGGTAATCCGCCCGCAGATCAACAAGGTGTTCCCGACTCACTGGTCCTTCATGCTCGGTGAGATCGCGCTCTACTCCTTCATCATTCTGATCCTGTCGGGTGTCTACCTGACCCTGTTCTTCGACCCATCCATGTCGAAGGTCATTTACGACGGCGTCTACGCACCGCTCAACGGTGTGGAGATGTCCGCCGCTTACCACACGGCCCTCGATATCACCTTCGAGGTGCGTGGTGGCCTGTTCATTCGCCAGGTCCACCACTGGGCAGCCCTGCTGTTCTCCGTGTCCATCATGGTTCACATGATGCGTATCTTCTTCACGGGTGCATTCCGCAAGCCACGTGAGGCCAACTGGGTTATCGGCTGCCTGCTTCTGCTGCTGTCGATCGCCGAGGGCTTCATGGGCTACTCCCTGCCGGACGACCTGCTCTCCGGTGTGGGTCTGCGAATCATGTCTGCAATCGTGATCTCCCTGCCGATCATCGGCACCTGGATGCACTGGATCATGTTCGCCGGTGACTTCCCGGGCGACATCATCATCCCGCGCCTGTACATCGCGCACGTGCTGCTGATCCCGGGCATCCTGCTGGCTCTGATCGCTGCTCACCTGGCTCTGGTCTGGTTCCAGAAGCACACCCAGTTCCCTGGACCGGGTCGCACCGAGAACAACGTTGTCGGCGTTCGAATCCTCCCGGTCTTCGGCGTCAAGGCTGCTTCCTTCGGCCTGATCACCTTCGGTTTCGTGGCACTGCTGGCTGGTCTCTTCCAGATCAACGGTATTTGGAACATCGGCCCCTACAACCCGTCCCAGGTCTCCGCTGGTTCCCAGCCGGACGTCTACATGCTGTGGACTGATGGTGCTGCCCGTGTCATGCCGGCATGGGAGCTGTACCTCGGTAACTACACCATCGCCTCTGTCTTCTGGGTTGCTCTGCTGCTCGGCCTGCTGGTCGCGCTGCTGGTTGCCTACCCGTGGATCGAGCAGAAGATGACCGGTGACACTGCACACCACAACCTGCTGCAGCGTCCGCGCGACGTCCCCGTCCGCACCGGCCTCGGCGTCATGGCTCTGGTGTTCTACGCACTGCTGACCGTCTCTGGTGGTAACGACCACGTCGCTCACTTCTTCGACATCTCGCTGAACGTGATGACCTGGGTCGGCCGCATCGGCCTGATCGTGCTGCCTCCGATCGCGTACTACGTCACCCACCGCATCTGCGTTGGTCTGCAGCGTCGCGACCGGGAGATCCTGGAGCACGGTATCGAGACCGGTACCATCCGTCAGCTGCCGTCCGGCGAGTTCATCGAGGTCCACCAGCCGCTTGGTGGCGTCGACGAGCACGGCCACGCCATCCCGCTGGAGTACCAGGGTGCATACGTGCCGACCCAGCCGAACGACCTCGGTGCGGCTGGCAAGCCGGGCCGCGGTGGCTGGTTCAGCCCGGACTCCCCGGAGATCGCCGAAAAGGCTCAGGAGATCGAGCACCGCAACGCGCTGGAGCGCAAGCAGATGTTCGAGCGTCTCCAGGAGGCCAACCGTGCCGAGCTGGAGTCCCGCAACGAGGACTAAACGCCACGAGGCGCATAGCTCGCAGAAGTACCGGCGCTAGTTCCAACTGCCACTAGCAGCCGGGAAAGGCTAAGGGCGGGGCCCACGTTAAAAACGTGGGCCCCG
>NZ_KV823471.1:0-1599 GCF_001815965.1 Corynebacterium sp. HMSC22B11
AGTCGAGGTGGCGCATTCACCCACTGACAACTCCGCGGATAGGGACGAAGCCTCAGATGCAAGGAATAACCCTAGGGCGCTGAGGAGGGCGGTCAGAAGCGCGTCTCAGGCGGTGGGATGGAAAGAGTAAAAGCCGCCCGCTAGTCGTCCTCAGCGTTCCGTACGCGGCGCTGGAAGTTTACGGCTTGGGCCTGCAACGTTTCGGCGAGCTGCTTCTCACCATCCGCGGCACCCGAGGCTCGGGGCGGGGCGAGGATGAGCTCGGTGGAGTCGTAGCCCGCCGCGAGCTCCCGGGCACGCGCGAGCTCAGCGTCCAGCTGCAGGCCTAGCAGCAGCACGTTATTTGCCATGAAAAGGCAAAAGAAGCCGCCGATGATGCCGCCTAGCGCCCCGTACATGCCGATGTGCAGGAAATTATTCAGGTAAGTCCGAAAGCCCTCCCCGATCAGCGTGAGGACAACCAGCGCGCTCACAGAGCCCGCAGTGAACAGGCGGAAACGCCCTTGCCTGACGTTCGGGGCGACGTGATAGAGCAGCGCGATGAGCATCTGGGAGAGCCCGAAGATCACCGGCCACCGCAGCCACGTCCACAGCGGCAGGAAATAGTCGAGCATGAAGGTGCGCAGGCCAGCCAGTCCCAAGGGATCGGCGATGTGGGTGAAGAAGGGGGAGAGGAGCTCCTCGCGGAGGAAGAAACCCGCCGCGATCAACACAAGCCCCGCAACCAAAGCGATGGTCAAGCCCCACATCACGAGCCAGGTCCGTAGGATCGACCGGCCCTCCTCGCGGCCGTAGAGCGCGTTCGCGCTGCGGGAAAACGCGCGAACATAGGCCGAGGAGGAGAAGAGCGCGAAGAGGACGGCGAAGATCAGTGTGATCAGGGAGCGCTGCGTGGTGCCGATGATCGCCTCGATGATGTTCGACGCCTGAGCCGCGAAGTCTGCCGGGATGTTGCGGTTGATGAATTCGCCGGTCACGCCCAGCACCTGATCGCGATTCTGGTCGAGTACCAGCATCACGATCGCGTAGAAAGCCATGAGGGTGGGGATCGCGGTGAAGATGGAGTAGAAGCTCAGCGTCGCGCCCTTATCGGGAAGCCCACGGTAGAAAAACTCCGTGTACAGCCGCTTGGCGATCATGCCCCATGCCTTCGGGCCAGGAAAACGATGCTCGCTGGTGACCTCTGCTGAGTAACGATCCGGAGAAATCGCCTGTCGGTCCGTGCCACCGCCGGCCGGCATTACGAGCGAGTCGGGGGTGTCATTCTCGGAACGGGTCATTGGCATCCTTGGCGCATCGGCGACACTACTGCTTTCATGCTAACGCGAGAACTCCCTAAAACCCGGCATTGACCAGCGGATTAGGAGAGTTGAGGCAGTGGCCTGTAGGCTTTGTTCTCGATCACAGAGCTGGTTGCTGTTACATCGGTACGCCGGTAGAGAGCTAGTTTTGTGTGTCCTATGCGCCCCGTTCGTCTAGCGGCCTAGGACGCCGCCCTCTCACGGCGGTAACACGGGTTCAAATCCCGTACGGGGTACCAAGAAGAACCTCCCACCACTTGATTGTTGAACTGCTCCCCATTAGTTGGACTGAGAAATC
>NZ_KV823472.1:0-2553 GCF_001815965.1 Corynebacterium sp. HMSC22B11
AGATCAGTGTTGCAACGACCACTAGAACTTAAGAACTCGGGACACGACGAAAAAAGCCCCATCCGTGGGGATGGGGCTTGGGATGTGGCCAGACCCGGGATCGAACCGGGGACCTTTCACTTTTCAGGCGAACGCTCTACCGACTGAGCTATCTGGCCGAGAAGCTCTAGGCTTCACAGCGACCCTGACGAGACTTGAACTCGCGACCTCCGCCGTGACAGGGCGGCGCGCTAACCAACTGCGCCACAGGGCCGTGTGCTATCGCACGAGTGGTAACTATACCCAGCGGTTAACGTAAGCACAAATGACGACCAACACTTCCCCATCGTCCCAGGTAAAGACTGTTTTCTACTGGGGAACGCGGAGCACCTTGTGACGCGCTTTAGAGCCAATCAACGCCCCGCTAGGCACCCGCTAGGCGCCGGCCTCTCCGGAGCCCGTAGACCCCCAGCGCCTGAAACGGACAGCCCCAGAGAGTTACTCGCAGAGGGTCACCATGTCGATCAGCTTTTCAGGCGCACCGAGGCTTCGCAGCCGAGCATCGGAGAAACACGGTCCGTGCATGCCGGAGGTGGTCACCCCGTCGGCTTCCACCTCAACCCATTCGGTGCCATCGAAACGTTCGACCCACAGGTGGTCTGTGGAGCTTCGCCCAGCCCTCATCCATCGGCCATCGCAGTATGTGGAGACGATTTCACCGGGGCGAGTGTTCGAGTTGGGCTCAAGGTAGGGGCACTCCCCCTTCTTCACGCGTTGCGGTTTCGGTCGCGCGCGTTGTTTTTGTGGCTCAGCCCCCTTATCCTCGTCGCCCGAGCCCTCGTTCTGCTCTTGCGAGGCGTCCCCCTGAGATTCAGACGGCGGCGGGCCAGCCTTGGTGATCGTTTGAGTCACGGTAGGGCGATCGGCTGCGGAATCGCTAGCTTCGCCGGCGCAACTAGCTAGCAGGAGTGGCAAGCTGAGCGCGGCGAGGAAGGACCCAGCCCGACGAGCGACGCCGAACTGCCGCCGGGACAAGCTTCGGTTGAGGTGCATAACAGGAGTCTGGCACAGCCTTTGGAACTTTTAAGGCCATTGCCGATCTTCAGCTAGGCAGTCGCCCGCTGAAGATGACTCACGAATTCTCCCAGCACCCCACGTTCACGCATCTGCAGCAGGGCATGCCGGGTCATCTCCATCTGCATGGAAACCGCGCCACCCTCAGCCCGGTGGTTCTTCACAACCCGATCCACGCACTGCGCGAGGTCTTCATCCGGCTGCAGGCGCTCAGCCCTCATCCCCGTCTGGAGCCCCTTCTCCGAGCGCAAGGCCTGCTTCCCGATGGCCTGTTCCGCGGTGAGCTGCGTATAGGACAGGTTGAAGTAGTCCGGCAGCCCAGCCCGCGTCAGATCGCGCATATAAGCGATGGGCCGCGTAGCGATCGGTACCGGCACGGTCACACTGTCCGGTGTTCGGAAGACGCCGGTGGACTTCGTCTTTCGTAGGTAATCCTGCGCACCCGGAACGGCAGCCTCCTCGAAGTACTCGCGCTGCGCCGCACCAGCAACAATGTCCGCAAAAGTCTCCGCATAGAAGCTGTCGTTCAGCGACACCGAACCGGACCCCGACGGGATGAGCATGCCCTGCGAGTTATCGCTCAGCGAGCCCTGCTGGCCGATAATCACGTGCGCGTCGGATGTCAGGACCAAGGTCGAGGAGCCGATGACGTTCGCGGCCTTGCTCTCGATGAGATCGATGAGGGCACCGTCGTCCTTGTTGACGATGATGGAGCTGCCGTCGAACAGTAACTCGTCGTACCCCGGGGTGTAGTAGACGTTGTCGACGACGAGGTTCGACGTGATGTGGTCGAAGTAGCCGATGGGGTGCAGCTGGACGATGCGGCTCGTCCAGTCAGGGTCGCAGGCCATGCCCAGCAACTTCCCGTTAAACATCGCGCGCCCCTGTGCGTAGTGACGCCGCAAATTCAGATACTTAAACTGCTCCAGATCCTTCGGCAGCCGGTACCTGTAGGAGGAGAACTCCCATGGCTTTTCCAGGCCACCGTCCTGGATAAACTCGTCGACTCGGTCCGAGGCGAGGTATGGGCGCCCGTCGACTTCCCGCTTCTCGAAATCGTGCTCGCGCTGGTAGTCGGAAAGGCTTGCCGAGGCGATCTTGCGGGACGTGAGCTCCTTCCGCGAGCGCACGGCGTAGTTGTAACGCTGGCGGTTTTCGATGCCGATCGTCGCAATCCAGTACAGCAGCACGCCGATCACGACGGCACCCAACGTCAGCCACCAGGCGGAGTCCGTCAGCACCTGAGCTTCCGCGAGGGCTGCAAGGACTGGAATGAGTACCGCGAGAGGAGAAACCAGCTTCGAAGCAGTCGCCACGGACATGCTTTCGCTGAGCAGCCCGAGCTTGGTGAAAGTGGCACCCCGCCACCGGCGGAAGAGGTGATAGGACGAGGTCTTGGACGAACTCATGAGCAAGAGATTACCTGGCTGCCGGCACAGAACCGCCTTCCCCGTGCGCCAAGGTTTAGGGTTAAGTAGCAAAAAGTGTGTCTGATTTTCA